>NZ_JBFFKR010000025.1:0-26598 GCF_041555295.1 Ancylomarina sp.
AATCATTAAGCCGATTCACAAGTTCATTAAAAGCGATTCATAACTCTTTATAGTCATAACGCTCTTCTTTACGCTTGTCGCGCGAGTACACTCGTCTCTAACTTAGATTCTTTAAGCCACTTCACCATCACACTCACTCCTAACTCAATCTCTTTCGTTTGTTGTCATAAGACAGACGTTCCTATCTTTCAAACTACAGTACGCGGCATCCATTCTTTAAGTATATTCTTCATTCCTCTATCCCATCGCCAAAACACCTGAAGCCAAAACCTAACCCATTGAGCTCTTTACGCAACTCTTATAGCTTATCGATTAGAGATAAGTCGGGTATTAAACGGTTCTTGTATTCTTATCAAGAACGATTACTTCGTATGTGAATAGGGGTTTGTGGTCTAGTGCATGGCTTTCCCTCATAGGATGAGAGCTATCGCTTAATGATTAAAAAAGCATGCTGTGTTTGGAATTTTCGGAATGCGAATCAGAAATAACTGAAAGCATTCCTTATCTCACACCCCTCATCTTTTCAGAATAAAAAAAACCAATAAAATTTCTTCTGTTGGCCTCTAAATATTCTTCATTCAACTTTTGTATTTTATCTTTTTTTCAAACCACCTCAACTATCTCATTTGAGGGTCTCTCTTTTTTGTGAGGCTCTTAATAACTTCTCATGTTTGAGTCATACCCTGACATTTGCGGCTTGCATATAGTCAGAGCATGACGACAGAAGATAATAGGGTATCGTCTTTAATCTTTTAAGCACAAAAAAAAGCCAACAGAAAAATAATTCTGTTGACTTAATATTTTGTGTGCTTTTATATTCTAATTCTCTTCTCTAAAAAACAGTTTATAGAAACTCATATCGCGAGCTGCATCGAATCCCTTCTCTAGAAACTTACGTTGCCCGTGAATATAAACGTGGAAATTCTTATCCAGTTTCAGTACTTGTTTAAAGAATCTTTGCTCGCCTTTCACAGCATCTTTATTGATACTAAAATCAGCGTTAATATCATGATCGTGCTCGCTTTGGTAGTAGTTCTTGTACTCATCAAAGGCATTTACAACCTCAGGTTGCTCAATCACTTCTTTTTTAAACAGCTCTTCGTTAAACTCCTTCTTATCCTTGAAAAAGTTAATCGACTTATTCATTAAATCAATCTGATCGGCTTTTGCTACTTCGTTCTCGTCATTATAAACCTCACCAATAAAGCCCTTACACATCTCTAGATAATTCTGAGTATGGTAAAAGTCATCTTCACGAAGCTTTAGGTTCAGGAAATCTTCTTTCCAATAAATGGCCTCGCCATTCTTATTGGTTTTATCAACAATACAAACCTTGTATCCATTCTCTTTCTCAGTATTAAAAATCAAACAACCTTTGTCCAGTTTCTTGATATTAATACCACTCTCACAACCTAATTCGAAGTTTTCCTGATTCTGATAAACCTTTAGGAAAGTATCCTTATTCTCCGATTTGAAAATACCCAAGGCATCACAAACTTCACCATCGACTATGCAGCCCGAGAATGCCACCAAATAAAACTCACCCCCTTTAATATTAGGGTGATTTGATTTATCGTAAAGGTGCATGGCAATATTTACCGATTGATCGTAGAAGCTTTCATTTTCCTCAAAAAATTCAGTCGCAAAACTATACACCTCGTTCATGCTCAAACCAGACTCATGCTGAAAATTATAAAACTCTTCCTTATTAAAAGCTGAAAGAAAATATTTCAATAAGATATCTCTAACATCATCATCTTCCAATTGTATCCCCTGCTTTGAAAGCTTCAAAGTTTCCTCGTGATGTTTGTTACCTACATTGTGAACCACTATTTGGTCCAGATTTATATCATCGAAATTAAACATGCTTACTCTTTTATTAATTCTTATTTGATTTCTTTTTCTTTCAAAACATCTAAAAATGATCAGAAATAGAGTGTAAAGATACTGACTTTTAAATACACCCTATGCTTTGATAAATGTAAAAAACAACTAAAAGATCTAGTTCGGATTTCGAACACTTACATTTGTTTTAGTACTCAAAATATAATGATTTTGATAAGGTGTCTTAACAACTGCAACAATAGGTATATCTCTGTTTAAACTATTTCCTTTTGGTACACTAAACTTAAAAATTGCCTTCCCTTTTTTTGTTTCCAGTTCGCTCATAAATGAATTGACTTTCACAGGAAGACATTTCCCATTCACCAGTTCTCCGATATAAAACTGCACATTTTTGAACTTCTTATTCAAGCTTAATTCCAAATGATACATATTCGTTTCTCTTAATAGATTAACATGATGAACGACTATCTGAGGTTCTGTTTTTTGCTTTCCTCTGTTAGTGAATTCCTTCAGACCTGAACACATCATATTATCCATATAATCCATTTGAGATTTTATCTTACCACTTTCCCAATATTTTTTCTGTGGTCCATGCTTAGCACCTGCAATATAACTTGTCGATCGATACAACTTGCCACTTTTATAAAACCACTTAACCTCACCGTGTTTTTGTCCATCAACATAGGGAATTTCATATTGTTTTTCTCCTGTCTCATAAAAAGAATGGCTAACACCTATTTTCTTATTGTCCTTATAAGTCACAATTGATTTCAATTTTCCACTCGGAAATTTATATCTAACCTCCCCATTAATCAATTTTGAATCAGTCGAACTGGAATCCACAGAATACGATTGCTCAACCAGATCGTTTTTTTTAGCAAACTTATCAATGATAAAATCACATGAGGATAAAATAAGTATTGATAATACAAGTAAAGTGTATCTCATTTTTAAAGCTTTATATATTGTTTAAACTTCTACAATTTCATCTAATTTCCCATAAAGGATAAAAGCACTGACCTGCTTATAATTCATTTTCTCAAGCAGTTTTTTATAGGCTCCAACTTGGCGAATATGATCTTTTTCCTTCTTCTTACCAAACTTGAAATCAATCACGATAGCTTCATCATCTTTTACAATCACCCTATCAGGACGTAATGTATTTCCTTCACCAAGCAAAACATCCCGCTCATTTATCACACGCCAGTCTTTAGAAAACCAGGAAGCAATTTGAGGATTCTTAAACAGATCTTCCACCATTTCTCTAACTTCATCTGCCTGTAATTCATCTAACTTTCCCTCATGCCTTTTTTTAGCAATAGCTTTCTTAATATCATCGCAATATTCGATATCCTGAAATAAACTATGCAAGATATTACCTCTATTTATTGGAGCAAAACTATCGATAGATGCCGCTTCAGAAAAGTCAAAGTAATCTGCAGCATGAGAACGTAATTTCAACCTATCATCAAGCATTGCTGCCGGGTATTCGGTCATTAATTGCTCAACTTCATGTTCTGTATCTTCACTCTCCTTTACAGTTAGCGTGCCCAATTCAAAGCACTTATTCTCATCATTCCAATACGTATTCATATTGATGATTTCCTTACCACCAAAGTCAGAAGAATACTTGGCTGCATTCTCAAAAATATGGTATAAAAGATGACTCACCTTCGAAAACTTGTCATTTGTTGGTAAGGGTGAATAGGTAATCAAGATTTCTTCAGCACGCGTTGTTGCAACATATAACAAGTTCAGATTATCGATATAAGCCTGAAGCTTTTCTGCAAAATACTCTTTATAATATATCGTTTGTTTTAAGTCGGATCCGTAACGAATTGGCAAAACATCAATATTATTGAAACCTTCCAATTCTGGTTGACACCACAGTATTTTTGTGTGCTTTACATCATCCAAATCCCAATCGCAAAATGGCAATAAAACAGACTTAAACTCTAGTCCTTTCGACTTATGAATGGTTAGAATTCGAATGGCATCCTGATGATCGGAAACAGAGATAACTTCCTTATCCTTTCGTTCTTCCCAATAATCGACAAATGAATTAAGATCTGGGGCATCGCTACGAGAAAAGCCTAGTACCAAATCCTGATAGGCTTCTAAGTAAGGAAAATCGGTTGTCCGCTTATTCAGTTCAAAAAGATCAATTAACTGTTCGACTAAATCGAAAAGAGCTTGTCGCTTTAGCAGTGAGATATTTTCGGTGAATGCAGCTGGAAACAAACCTTTAAATATATCTTCTGAATCTTCGCTCTGTGCAAATATATCATCCAGATTATCAGGATTAATTCCTTTTAAATACAAGCTGTATTCTTGCAATAAATAGCCTAAATTAATTTTGTCCTCCGGGTAGATCAAATATCTCAATAAATGAGATAAGAAACTGATAACTGAAGAATTCTTAAGATAGAGCGACTCATTTGAGATCACATTATAATTGACGCCTTCAATTGCAGATTCTGAATTCCTATAGGTCATCAGTTTATTGGCAATCATTGCACCTTCGCGTCCATTACGAACCAAAATAGCCATATCGCCAGCCTTATAACCCTTAGTTTGAATCTCCTCAATTTGACTTGGCAATAATTCTAAAACACGATCAATCCACTTCTCCCCTTTTTCAACTTCAATCATATGGGCTTTCACGTAGCCAGGACACTTATCATCACCTCCAGGAAACCCCTGATAAACATCTGCATAAGCATTGAGTATTCGTGCTTGCTCAACACTTAACTTGTCTTCTAATCCCTTAGGTATATCATTATTATAATCGTTCTGCAAAGCCTGAGCAGCCAATGCATATAGGGCATTATTAAAGTTGATGACATGCTTCGAACTTCGCCAGTTCATATCCAAAGTCAAGCCATTTATTCCCTGATCTTTAAAATCAACATCCAACTGTTCAGCAAGTAATTTCCAATCGCCATTTCTCCAACGGTAAATCGACTGTTTCACATCCCCCACAACCAAAGAGCGATTATCCTCAGCCAATGAATTCCCAACCAATGGACGGAAATTTTCCCATTGCATGGAAGAGGTATCCTGAAACTCATCAATCATGAAATGCTTATACACATTACCAATTTTCTCATAAACGAAAGGTGTATCATTGGTTCCAATAATGCTGCGAAGTAAGCGAGAGGCTTCAGATAATAAAAACAGGTTTTCATCCTCTGTAAAAGCTTTAATCTTTTTTGATATATCCGTTAAAATACCCAGAGTATAGATGTATTTCAAGGTTTTATCCGTTGAAAAATACAAATGACATTCATTATTAAAGAACTCAACGGCATCCTTCAACAAGGCTCCCAAACCAGCTGAATAAACCGAAGAGACAGCCGCTTTTAAATCAGAACTCGCCTTAGCCGTTGTCCACTTATCAGGATTATCAATGGCAGCCAAAACTCGCGTGCCGGGCTCAGCCATATCACCTGCTTGCAACTTATAGAAATAGTTCGCAAAGCCTGATTTCCCAAAAGAAAAATCGGTGATGGTTAAAGCTTGGTTTTCGATTAAACGAACTGCCTTTGTCCCAATCTCTTTAAGTGTATTTTCAAATTCGTCTTTAATTTGTTTTAACCCCTTTCGGTAGGCATTCAAAAAGTTCTTATCAGATAATTTTTCAATCAAGACCTTATCAAAATTCATATAGTCTTCCTTGAAAACCTCCGTCCCAACTTCAAGAATATCATTCTTAAAATTCCAGGTTTTACCCTCCTTTATCTTCGATTCTGCAAAGTCAGACAACCAAGAACGTAATTGTTCGTCTTCATCCACATCGAGAAACAACAGATCGACCACCTCGTTTAAAACTTTACGTTGATCGAGCTCGATATTAAAGCCCATTTGTAAACCAATTTCTCTGGTAAATGAACGGACTACTTTTTGAAAGAAACTATCAATTGTGGTTACCGAAAATCGACTGTAGTCGTGCAATAAACGATTTAGGATTTCTTTTGCCTTTATCTGCAAAGCAGTTGCATCAAGACTATTAAGCTCCATCAATTCTGAAGCATAGGGGGATTTTTCGCCTTTAGAGAGAATATAAATTTCTTTTAATATTCTCGACTTCATCTCATCAGTAGCCTTATTGGTAAAGGTCACTGCCAAAATGCTGCGATAGTTAAGAGCTTCTTCGAAAACGAGCTTCAAATATTCTCTTGTGAGTGTATAGGTTTTTCCTGATCCAGCTGACGCTCGATATATATTCAATGATGACATAGTAAATCTAATTTATCCCGAAAATACAATTTTAAGCTAGCTTAACAGTAAGAACTTCAATGTTTTTTACATTGAAATATACAAACAGAGACTATCTCTAAGGCATCAATTTCAACCAATTATAAATTCTACTTCAAAAAAAAATTGCCTCTCAAGTAGAACTCAAGAGGCATTCATCTATTATATGGGCCTAATTTTAGAACTTATACGATAATCCAATTCCTAATATTTCTTTGAATTGAACTTTTACGCCTTTGTTTATGCCATCTTTATTCACATACTCCACGTCATCATCATATACTAAAGTTGTATTGATTGAAGCAGTTAGGAATTCATTCACTTTCATATTAATCATCAAATCCCAGTTCACATCAATGTTTCCGAAAGAATCAGAATAAGCTGTAAATAGGTCTAATGTACTCTTTAGATCAACATTCTTAGCGATAGATTTCTTTAAAGTAAACTTTGTTAAGGCACCAAACTCATATCTTATTTTATCACCTGGATCTACACCAAAAGCCCCCAATCCAGACAAATAATCATCGTTAACAATAGTTATCTTTCCTGTTATGGGTGATAAATAAGCTGAGAAGGTCTCATTTGGCTTGTAGTCCATACCCAGAGAAAGTAATAGATAAGCAGGAGCAAGAAAATTTGATACTTTTTGATCTATATCTCCTTCATTCTTTCCATAGTTATAACCTTTAGCAAACTGAGTTTTGAAATCTAATAAAGCTGTATAATACCATTTCTTACTTGCTTGATGCCCATATTTAGTCACGAAATCAATCTTATCAATACTTTTACGAGTTCCCGCATCACCTTGCTTTAATAAGCCATACTCTAATTTCAAGGTATTATCCCAAGCATTTTTAGCCTTGGTATAATTAGCAAATAGGTTCAACTGCACATTTGTTGAAATAGCATTATCTCCACCACCAGACCAATTACTTAGAGAAGTCTGTGAAAAAGACAAAGATGCCATACCTCCTTTTTTCCAATAGCTCGTGTCCTGAGTTTCTTGTGCACTTAGATTAAGACATATAAGTGCAAAGAATACGAAAAGTAAATTTCTAGTCATTATTTGTATTTTTAATTAATATTCTAACCTAACAGTAAACTAAATTAATTTAAATTGTTTAAAAATAAGCACTAATTATATCGAAAAAATCAATATTGCTCTTCAGAATTTTAATAAGTACATTTGCAGATCAAAATGAAGGAGAAAAAGAAATGACAAAAAAAGTTGTAATAGGATTGTCTGGTGGAGTTGACTCAAGTGTAGCAGCCTATTTACTAAAAGAGCAAGGCTACGAAGTTGAAGCTTTGTTTATGCAAAACTGGAATGATACGGTTGGCTTAAAATCAGAAGAGTGTCCATTTGACGAGGATATTCTATTTGCACAAATGGTTGCTAAGAAATTAGATATTCCATTTCACTTTGTTGATTTAAGCACAGAATATAGAGCACAAGTAATTGATTATATGTTCTCAGAATATGAACTAGGACGTACACCAAACCCTGATGTACTCTGTAATCGTGAAATAAAATTCGACGTATTCTTAAAGAAGGCAGTAGAGCTTGGTGCTGACTATGTAGCAACAGGACACTATTGCAGAAAAGAAACTAAAATAGTTGATGGCAAAGAGGTTTATAGCCTTTTAGCTGGTGTAGATAATAATAAAGACCAAAGTTATTTTCTATGTCAACTTTCACAAGAACAGCTTTCCAAAGCTATGTTCCCTATTGGTGATATTGACAAACCTGAAGTTAGAGAAATAGCTCGTAGAGCAAAACTAGCATCTGCTGAAAAGAAAGATTCACAAGGAATCTGTTTTGTAGGAAAAGTAGACTTACCTATATTCTTACAACAAAAACTTAAAGCGAAACCAGGTATTATTGTCGAAGTACTAGCTGAAAACGCTCATAGAATTCTACCTAAATCTGAAGAATTAGCTGACTTAGCTAGACCCTTTCAGTTTAAAAGACATCATGGTAAAAAAGTAGGTGAACACAATGGAGCTCATTTCTATACCGTAGGACAAAGAAAAGGTTTGAATGTTGGTGGAAAAGTAGAACCCTTATTTGTAATTGGCACTGATGTTAAGGAGAATATCATTTATACAGGTATGGGGCATTCTCATCCTCTTTTAATGCGCAAAGCTCTGTTTATTTCGAAAGAAGAAACCCATTGGATTCGTCAGGACTTAATGCCTACCGAAGAATGTGAACGACGTTATGATATTAGAATTCGTTATCGTCAACCCCTTCAAAAAGGGACGATATATTTTAAGAAAGAAGGTTTATATATTCTTTTTGACGAGCCTCAACGTGCTGTGGTTGCTGGACAATTTGCTGCCTGGTACGATGGTGATGAATTGATTGGTTCTGGCCCTATAGACGGCGAATAAATGAATTTTTCATTCAAATTAATAATGCAAAAGGGGCCGATTCAAATGAATCAGCCCCTTTTATATTATATTAGTCTAATCAATATATTAAGCTTCTTTTTGCTCAACCATCACAAATGGGATGCCTACAATCGCATCATAGTCTTCACCAGCTTCCATCATATCCTCATCATCCTCTTCGAAATACCAATTTACAGAAACCTTTTTCCCTCGATTCGAAATCGCTTCAAGTTTTCTAAAGAAGTCCAAAATACATTTTGAAGAACTGGTATTGAAATATTCCAATTTCATCTGAACGATGATATCAGTCTTTACTTCATGAGAAAATGCTTCGACCCATTCCATCAAAGGAATATAAAATTCTAATGAGTTTTCTGGAATTGAACGCCCCTCAAGTAGTAATTCGCCTTTTTCAGCATCGAATACGACTTTCGGTGTTTTTGAGCTGCCTTCTATTATTAAAGTATCCATAAAAGAATATCGTTATTTTTTGACTAAAATTTTACAGTTAAGACTAAGAAAAAATTATCTCCTTTGGTTCGTTTGGAACAATACTTAAGTTTATTTCCACTTCTTCGAATCATATTGATAATGCCTAGACCACCTCCACCTTTTTCAGAAAAATGTCTATTAGACAATACTTTTCGGTATAAGGTTTTTAGCTCTTCAGCACCCAACGAATTGGTATGATCAATATAATCTGTGAAAATCTTAAGCTTTTCAATTTTAATAAAATTGGCAGATATGATTTTCACACCCTCTTCATTTTTGTTAAAGATTAAGCTTCCATAACTTTTAAAAGCATCTTCAATCTCAAACTTCTCTCCATGATGATAAAGGTTCTGAACCAATTCTATAAGGATATTTAGAATCTTTTTTCTTTCCTTCAAAGGAAAGTTTTTTTCTTCCATAATCGTTTCAATCTTCTCCAGTATATCAGTTACCTTCTTAGAACCAACACACCCTTTATAATAAAAAAGGGTGTCCTCGCTCACATTATCGGCAAACCACTGGTTAAGGTTAAAACTCATTGAAATATCTTTATATTAAATAATCTCTTCTCAACAAATATAATAAAACAGATAACAGATTACTGTCCGAATACCTATCTATTTGATTCTTTTCTATCCTTAAAAGTATCTTTCTTACTCCCAGCAAACATAGAGTATTTTTGGAATTTACACTCCAAAGGACCGTTGAATAAGGTTACTTTTCTTGATGGACGCAAACCAATGCTATCAAAACATTCTTTTCCATAGCTTAAAATCCATGCATCATAGCCCATGAACTTATGCTTCAATCTTTCACCAATCATAGAATAAAGGCCTTCTAAATCTTGTACCTTCAAACGCTCTCCATAAGGAGGATTTGTGATAAGAATACCTTTTTCTGTAGGTGGAATAAATTGTTGGAAAGGTATCACAGTCAACTTAATTTTTCTTCTTAAACCTGCGTTACGAATGTTCTCCTCTGCAATTTCCATTGCTTTATCAGAGATATCACAACCTATAATATTTGCGTCAAAATCAATTTCAGTTTCTTCATTATAGATTTCATCCCAAAGATCTTGGTCGAAATCACTCCATTTTTGAAAACCTAGTTCTTTTCGATATAAGCCTACAGGAATATTATAAGCAATTAATGCAGCTTCAATCAACAAAGTTCCAGAACCACACATTGGGTCAATAAAATTAGATTTCTTATCCCATTCTGACATAAGAATCATACCAGCAGCCATTACTTCATTAAGTGGAGCAGCTGTTTCAGCAACTCTATACCCTCTTTTGTGCAATGATTCTCCTGAACTATCTAATGAAACAGTACATGTATTTTTATCGATATGTACATTTATTCTCAATGTAGGATTAACAACACGAACCGATGGACGATCGCCTGTTTTCTCAAAAAACTGGTCAACAATAGCATCTTTAACTCGGTAAGTAACAAACTTCGAATGCTTAAAATCTTCAGAACTGATAGTACTATCAATTGAAATGGTATCTTTTAAGGATAGATACTCACTCCAGTCTATCTCCTGAATACCTTTATACACTTCATCAGTATCTAAAGCATTAAACTTGTGGATTGGCTTAATAACACGAGTCGCCGTTCTTAAGTGAAAGTTCGCTTTATACATTAAAGCTTTATCTCCGACAAAACTCACGGCACGCTTTAATACTTTAATCTCCTCAGCGCCTAAATTTTCCAATTCATGAACCAATACCTCCTCTAAACCTTGAAAGGTTTTTGCAATCATCCTAAACTTACCCGAATCTGTTTTCAAAACTAGTGTTATTAATTATACCCTTTAGAATAGCTTTTGTGCCTTTAAGTTCAACAACTTAAAGACAATTGCTAATTTACGCCTACAAAAATAGTCTTTAGCTTATAAAATCAGCTATTTTCCTGTGTTTTTAAATAAAAAAGCCGGAAAAATATCCGACTCTTCTCTTATAAAGAATATTTTTACTTCAAATACTTCTCGTACTCCTTAGGGTTTTCAAGTATTTCCAAAGCTTTATCAAGTATATCGTTCTTTTGATTGACAATCTGATAATACTCAGCACCATCCCAAATATCTCTCGCAATTAGAGCTTTAAGATGAATTTTCAGGTGTTCTTCTACAGCTAGATATTCTTCCTCGGTATGCTCAACTTTAGCTTCATCACCTTGTGCAACCAATTCTTTCAACATATCCTCTGTAACTTGGAATTTCTTATTAAAAGTTTCAAAATCTGAATACTTAGACTTGAAATTATCTCTGTTGTTATCCATAAAAGTCAAAACAAAAGGATAAAGCACATTCTTACGAGCCAATAAATTAAAATACTTAAAATTAGCAGCTGTATCTATTGAAACAAATACATCAGGCATAATTCCACCACCTCCATAGACCAAGCGTTCCTTTACCAGTGTTTTATACTTTAATGAATCGGCAAGATGAATACTATCCTGGTTCACCATTTCACCAGAATTATATCGATTGATGATATCCATTCTATAATCCATTAAGCCATTATCATAGGGTTTTTGAATACAACGTCCTGTTGGTGTATAGTAATGAGCAGTCGTTAATCGAATCATAGACCCATCAGATAAAGGGAATTGGCGCTGCACCAAACCTTTTCCAAAAGATCGACGACCTACAACCAAACCTCGATCCCAGTCCTGAATAGCACCAGATACAATCTCTGAGGCCGAAGCAGAACCTTCATCTATAAGAATAATGACACGTCCTTCCTTAAACGAACCTTCATCTGTTGAAACATTATCATGACGTTTCGACTTTAAACCGTCGGTAAATACAATCAACTGATCTTTATTAAACAACTGATCTACAATTTTAATGGCAGCCGTCATATATCCACCTCCATTACCACGTAGATCAAGAATAAGATCCTCCATTTTTTGCTCCTTTAATTTCAAAAGAGCTTCCAGAAATTCCTCGGCTGTTTTCGCTGCAAATCGATTCAATTTAATGTAACCTACATTCTTATTAATCATATAAGAAGCATCAAGACTAAAAATTGGAATATCATCACGAACGATCAAAAAATCAAGTAATTCCTTTTCGTTTCTGCGCAGAATAGTCAAGTTGACTTTGGTGCCTTTATCACCACGTAATTTCTTAAATACATCCGTATTTTTCATTCCGACACCAGCTACCATCTCATCATCAATTTTGATGATTCTATCGCTAGCTCTTAGACCCGCCTTTTCAGATGGGCCACCAGGAATGGTGGCTACAACCATTAATGTATCTCTCAAAATATTGAATTGAATCCCTACCCCACTAAAACTTCCTTGCAAAGGTTCATTCATTGCTTTCACTTCATCCTTACTAATATAAACTGAGTGAGGATCAAGCTCTGCAAGTACCTTTACAATAGCATCTTCAGTTAATTTTTCAAGACTCACACTATCCACATAAAATGCATCAACTAAAGCAATTAAATTTTGATATTTAATGGTTTGGTCTCTAATTTCTTGTGCGTGTGTTTGTGAAAAACCTAAAACAAAGAAGAGTAAAAAAGCAAAAGCAGATTTACTAATGGTAGAATTCAATAATTGCATATATTAATTTATTTATTTAGACTTCGTTAAAAGTAAAACGAAAGATACAATCTTTTTGTAAACTTCGCTTAAGCCAGATATTGAAATATAAGGCCTTTTAGAGAAAAATAACACTTTCCCCAAACTTGTGCTCAAGCCAAAGCAAAAAAAGAGCCACCCTAAAAGGATGGCTCTTGAAATATTATTCCCACTCAATAGTTGCTGGTGGTTTCGAACTGATGTCGTATACCACTCGATTAACCCCTTTAACACCATTGATAATTTTATTTGAAATCTTAGCTAAGAACTCATAAGGAAGATGTGACCAGTCAGCTGTCATTCCATCGGTAGAACTAACAGCCCGCAGAGCAACAACCCTTTCGTAAGTTCTCTCATCACCCATTACGCCTACAGATTGAACTGGTAGTAACATTGCTCCAGCTTGCCAAACCTCGTCATACAGACCATCTTCAATCAAACCTGAAATATAGATATGATCAACCTCTTGCAGAATTCGCACTTTCTCATGAGTGACATCACCCAAAATACGAATACCCAGACCTGGTCCTGGAAAAGGATGACGACTGATGAATTTGTCCTCAAGTCCCATACTACGTCCTACACGGCGAACTTCATCCTTAAACAATAACTTCAATGGCTCAACTACCTTCAGCTTCATGAAATCAGGTAATCCACCAACATTGTGGTGAGATTTAATGGTTTGTGAAGGACCTCCAGTTACCGATACAGATTCAATAACATCTGGATAAATCGTCCCTTGACCTAACCATTTTGCATTCTCAACCTTATGTGACTCTGCGTCGAATACCTCAATAAAAGCATTACCAATAATCTTACGCTTAGCTTCTGGCTCACTTACTCCTGCTAAAGCATTAATAAACTTATCTTTAGCATCAACACCAATTACATTTAAGCCTAAAGTTTCGTATTTTTTTAACACATCAGTATACTCGTTCTTGCGTAACAAACCGTTATCAACAAAAATACAATATAGATTTTTACCGATAGCGCGATGTACTAACATGGCGGCTACTGTTGAATCAACACCTCCTGAAAGACCTAGAATTACTCTATCGTCACCAAGCTTTTCTTTCAATTCAGCTACAGTCGTTTCTACAAATGCATCTGGAGTCCAGTCTTGCTGACAACCACAAATACTAACGATAAAGTTCTTAAGCAAAATCGCCCCTTCAGTCGTGTGATAAACCTCTGGGTGGAATTGGATACCGTAAGCAGTTTCGCCTTCAATTGCAAAAGCTGCATTCTCAACATCAGAAGTACTAGCAATTACCTTATAGTTTTCTGGCATGCGCTCAATGGTGTCACCATGTGACATCCACACCTGCGAATTCAAACTTATACCACTCAACAATTCGTTGTTATTATCAACTGAAGTTAAGTTTGCACGACCATATTCTCTTTTGTTTGATGCCATAACTTCCCCACCAAAACAGTGAGCTAAATGCTGAGCACCATAACAAACACCAAGAAGTGGTAACTTGCCTTTAATCTCTGATAAATTTGGAATTGGAGCATTTTCTTCGCGAACCGAGAATGGACTTCCCGAAAGGATCACACCTTTAATACTATCATCCAATACTGGAGGATTGTTATAAGGATGAATTTCGCAATAAACATTTAATTCGCGAACACGTCTAGCGATAAGCTGAGTGTACTGCGAGCCAAAGTCAAGAATTAAAATCTTTTCTTGCATAATCTTTAAAAATATATGAGGTTGTTTAGCTTCTCTATTTGGCGTACAAAGATATACAATTCGTCATCATTATATAATTATTATTTCCTATTGTTATAACAATTTTGATTTAATGTAGATTCTAAAATAATATAAGAGCGTTTACCATACAAAAAAGCCCATTTGCATCATACAAATGGGCTTTAAAAATTCTTTTATAATAAGCTTACTTGAACTTTTTCAATATTTTTTTCACAGCATCTTTATGAACTGTAACACCCATCATCTTAAGCTTAACGTAATCTTCATGGAAGAAATAATATCCAAATTCAGCTGATTCTTCGTCGATATTACGAGATCCTGAACTTGAATCCTTAATCAGATACCAATCCTTACCTGCTTTGTCCACATAGTAACCAATTAGGTGCATCCCATGATCATCAGTTGTTGTACCATTTGAAAAACGGAACTGACGGGCATCTTCAGTAATATATTCCGATGGAATATCGAATGAAGGAATCATTGCACAATTTGTTGTACGCAAGAAACCTGCCTCAGAAACATCACCACCAATACTCATTGTGTAACCTTCGCGAACGGCCGACTTAATCGCTTCCATATAGACATCAAGAGGTACATTATAGTACTCTTTTGAATGCCACCAATTGTCAGTCACCTTATATTCTACTTGCTCCCAGTATGGCTCTTGCTTGTACGAAAGTAATTCGATATAATCATCTGGATTCAATTTCAAGTAATCTTTCAAATAAGATTGAGGCGTATACTCTTTACCTTCTACAGTAAACTTAGTTGGAGGCACTCCGATATAATGATTCATGATAGACTTAATTGTAGCAATAGCCTCTTCCTCATTCCAAGCACTACTCTTCTTTAAGAACTTCAAATAAGCCAACATTTCATTATACATCTTCTCGTGAGTATGAAACTTACGCCCATCTTTCAATCCTGTGTACTCCGATTGAGGAACGACACCATAAATTTTCCACATACGTGCAACAGAATTACCTTCTGAACCCTGTCCAAATTCGGAATCGCCTCTCTCTTTCACAAAGCGACGTGCCTTCTCTACATATTCCCAATAAACTGTATATAGCTCCGAAATATCAACTTTCTTTTTATGAAGACGATAAACTTCTGACTCATAAAATGAAGTCGTAGAAAAACACCAGCATGTACCTGTATTTCCTTGAGAAATGGTTGGAAGGGCCCACTGTATGTTATTTTTATACAAGCTGATATCATTCGGCAGATCATACGATGACTGATCCATGAAGAAACGCTTATCTACTTCTTTACTTTCCAATTTAGCATCAACGTTTCTGATATCCTTAAGGATAGAGTTTTGGTAGTAACCGGGCTCATACTCTTTAAAAATCGATTTGTCTTTTTTTTGCTGAGCAAAACCTGAAGCAAAGAGTACAACTGCTACAGCTGATAATAAAATTCTTTTCATGTTGTCCTTAAGTCTGTGAATCTAAATTCAAATATTACACACAGGTGCATTTAAGAATCCAGAATCAATTATTAATAAAAGTTGGTTTTAGAGTTTATCAAGAAGCTAAAGATAACAAAAAAGGGATAGGACAGAATAATTCAATAAATGCTTTTAAACAAACGTGATTAGATATATCAAGAAACGATGATTACTAACAAAACCTAGTGAATCGATGACCTACTTATTAGACTTCAATGGAATTTCAAAGACACACCCATCTTCAGCCAAAGCCGTATTCGAAAACACTTGTTCAGCTTCATATAAGTGAGCAGACAAATCGTGGAATCGTGCTGAAAAATGACCGATTATTAGCTTTCCAACTCCTGCCTCTTGTGCAATATTTGCAGCTTGTTCAGCTGTAGAATGATAAGTTGATTTAGCACGTTTCTCGTCATCTTTCAAGAAAGTAGCTTCATGATAAAGTAAGTCAACCTTTTCGATCAAAGGGACTATACGTGGGAAATAAGCCGTATCCGTACAAAATGCATAGGAACGAGGTGGTGAGGCTGCTAGTGTGAGTTTAGCATTAGGAATCAACTCTCCTTCTTCAGTAAGGTAATCATCTCCTAATTTAATACCATGCCTGGCTCTAATTGGAATCCTATAAAAATCCAACATATCCTTCTTAAGGTGTCTTGGTCGCTCTTTTTCTTTAAATAAAAAGCCTGCACAGGGCATTACACCATGTTTTAGAGGGAAGGACTGTACGGTAAGAGTTTCATCGTCAAAAAGATTTTGAACTTCCTTACCAAAGATATTATGGAACACTAATTCATAGCTTAAGCGAGATTCTAGGATCTCAAGCTGAAAACGAATAATCTTCTCAAGCTTACTATGGGCATAAATATGCAAATCACTCATTCTTCCTTGCAAAGAAAAAGTAGAAATCAAGCCAATCAGACCAAAGAAATGATCGCCATGTAGATGTGATATGAAGATATGATTGATTCGAGACATAGGTACTCGAAACTTTTTTAATTGAATTTGTGTGCCTTCTCCACAATCAATTAAAAAAAACCGCTCAAGTACATTGAGTACTTGAGCGGTTGGGAATCTTTTTGAGGTTGGCAATGCAGAATTGCTCCCTAAGATTGTTAATTCAAATTTCACTTACGATCAATATTAATTCTCAATCTCACTATTATTCATAAAAGACTCAGCAACGCTCAGATCATCTGAAACGTTTAACACTGTATCCAATTGTGAAATAATAATCAGTTTTTCAACTGCAGGTTGTAAACCATATAGAACAAATGTTCCATTGGCATTCTTACATAACCTATTGGCTACAAGAATGGCACTTAAGCCAGATGAATCACAATAAGTGCAAGCATCTAAATTTAAAAGAATATTCTTTTCTCCTTCTGAGAAAATCAAAACTAATTCCGATTTTAATTCAGGAGCAATATGAGTATCCAATCTATTATTTAATACCTGAACTAAAGTGTATCCGTCTTTTTTGTCAATCTTAAAGTCCATATCTACCTCCTTAAGTATTATTTAATGCTTACTTATCTCCTTTTTCAAGTTTAGTTTTCAAAGCAGCCAATTCAGAAATATCACCTAAGGTAGTTTTTTCTATTGAATCTTTCATCTTCTTAACTCCTTTTTTCATGTTAGCAGACTCAGTTTTTTTCTTTTCAGAAACTTCTGCACGCTTAACATCTTCGAAAGTTCTTGAGTGAGAAAGGATGATACGCTTAGCAGCTTTAGAGAACTCAATTACTTTGAAAGTAAGTTTCTCTTCAACTTTAGCTTGTGATCCATCTTCTTTTACAAGGTGACGTGGAGTCGCGAATCCTTCAACACCGTAAGGAAGAGCAACAACAGCTCCTTTTTCGAAAATCTCTACGATAGTACCTTCGTGAACAGAATCAGTTGCAAAGATTGTTTCGAATACATCCCATGGATTCTCTTCCAATTGCTTGTGACCTAAGCTCAATCTTCTGTTGTCTTTGTCTATTTCTAGAACTACAACTTCGATTTCAGTACCAATTTGAGTAAATTCAGCTGGATGCTTCACTTTCTTAGTCCAAGAAAGATCAGAAATGTGAATCAAACCATCAACACCTTCTTCAATCTCAACAAATACACCGAAGTTTGTGAAGTTACGAACCTTAGCAGAATGCTTAGAATTTACAGCATACTTAGCTTCAACACCTTCCCAAGGATCTTGCTTCAATTGCTTAAGACCAAGAGACATTTTTCTTTCTTCGCGATCTAAAGTGATAATCTGAGCTTCAACCTCATCTCCTACTTTCATGAAATCTTGAGCAGAACGTAAGTGCTGAGACCAAGACATTTCAGAAACGTGGATAAGACCTTCTACACCAGCAGCGATTTCAACGAATGCACCGTAATCAGCCATAACTACAACTTTACCCATTACTCTGTCGCCAACTTTCATTTCAGCGTCAAGAGCATCCCATGGATGAGGAGTAAGTTGCTTAAGACCTAGAGCAATACGTTTCTTCTCGTCATCAAAGTCAAGAATTACAACGTTCAATTTCTGATCCAATTCAACAATCTCACTTGGGTGAGATACTCTACCCCATGAAAGGTCAGTAATGTGGATCAAACCATCTACGCCGCCCAAGTCGATAAATACACCGTAAGAAGTGATGTTTTTAACTGTTCCTTCAAGAACTTGACCTTTTTCAAGCTTAGCGATAATTTCTTTCTTCTGTTGCTCCAACTCAGCCTCAATAAGAGCTTTGTGAGATACAACAACATTTTTAAATTCGTGATTGATTTTCACAACCTTGAATTCCATAGTTTTTCCTACGTAAATATCGTAGTCACGGATAGGCTTAACATCAATTTGAGAACCTGGCAAGAAAGCTTCAATACCAAATACGTCAACGATCATACCACCTTTGGTACGACACTTGATGTAACCTTTAATAATTTCGTCGTTTTCAAGTGCAGAGTTAACACGATCCCAAGAACGTAGAGCACGTGCTTTTTTGTGTGAAAGAACTAATTGTCCTTTTTTATCTTCCTGACTTTCAACATAAACCTCAACTGTATCACCTACAGTTAATTCTTGATTGTAACGGAATTCATTTAAACTCACGATACCATCAGATTTGTAACCAATATTGATTACAACTTCTCTTTTGTTCATTGAGATAACGATACCATCAATGACTTCTTTTTCAGCAACAGTAGATAAAGTTTTATCGTACTGAGCTTCTAATTCTGCTCTGTTAGCAGTAAAACCTGCATCTTCATTTTCGAATGCATCCCAATCAAATTCTGCTTCAACTGCAGCATTTTTGTTTTCTTCAACCATACTAAATAGTTTGTTTACTAGTAAATTAGACATTATATTACTTAAATCGCTGCAAAAGTACTTATTATATTTCAAACTACCATTCAAACCTCAAGGATTTTCAATCAGATTCTTCAATGAAAATTTCTCGTTAAAAAACATCACCTAAATGGAACTGAGATTGGTCTTCATCTCTTTAAAATCGCCCCCACATGTATAAAAGTATAACACACTAGGTGATGGATATTTAAGTCAAAAAACGCATTACATCTTGTAATGAATACCATTAATCACGGAAACTCTTTGATTAATCCAAAAAATAGAGATATTTTTGAGACTTAAATATTGAGAATAGAGTATTTCCCCCAAGGGATATTCCTTTAAGAATAAAACGATGGAACAAAAAGATATCATTGAAGTTGTAAATACCAAAGCCAACGAGTGGCTTAATGGAAACTACGACGAAGACACAAAAAAAACTATTTCTGCCTTAATGAATAAAGAAGATCATTCAGACCTTATTGATTCATTCTATAAAGATTTAGAATTCGGGACAGGTGGTTTACGAGGGAAAATGGGACCAGGAACCAACCGTATGAACATCTACACCGTTGGTGCTGCTACACAAGGTTTAGCCAACTATTTAAATGAATGTTTTGTTGGTGAAGAAATCTCTATTTGTATCGGATACGATTGTAGAAATAATAGCAAACTATTCTCAGATACGGTAGCCAACATTTTCTCAGCAAATGGGATAAAGGCCTATATCTTCGATGATTTGAGACCAACACCTGAGATGTCCTTTGCAATTCGTCAACTAGGCTGCAAATCTGGCGTTATCATTACAGCATCACACAATCCTAAAGAATACAATGGGTACAAAGCTTATTGGGATGATGGTTCACAAATCGTTACACCTCACGATAAGAACATCATTGATGCAGTGAAGGCTGTTACAGTCGATGAAATTAAATTTGAAGGTAACCCTGATCTGATTGAAGTATTGGGTGCCGAAATGGATAAATTATATCTAGACACAGTTAAGACACTGAGTTTATCTCCTGAATCAATTAAAAATCAAAAAGATTTAAAAATTGTTTTCACTCCAATACATGGCACAACAGTTAAACTGGTTCCTGATTCATTAAAGAATTATGGCTTTGAAAATATCATTCACATTCCAGAACAAGATGTTGTAGATGGTAATTTCCCAACAGTAGTGTCTGCCAATCCTGAAGAACCTGAAGCATTAAAAATGGCCATTGATAAAGCAAAGGAAGTAGATGCTGATTTGGTTATGGCTTGCGATCCTGACGGTGATCGTTTAGGAATTGCTGTTACGAATGATAAAGGAGAATGGGAAATTATCAATGGTAATCAAACCGCACTAATTTTCACACATTACTTAATAACCAGAAGGCGAGAGCTTGGCTTATTAACAGGGAATGATTATGTTGTAAAAACAATTGTTACAACAGAACTCTTTAAAGACGTTGCAATCAAAAATAATGTTGAATGTTTTGATGCTTACACAGGTTTCAAATGGATCGCTGATGTAATCCGAAAAAATCCTGACAAGAACTATATAGGTGGTGGTGAAGAGTCATTTGGCTACATGCCTGGAGATTTCACTCGCGATAAAGATGCCGTTTCTTCTTGTAGCATTATGGCAGAAATTGCTGCAGTGGCAAAAGATCAAGGGAAAAATTTATTTGACATATTGAAAGAAATATATGTCGAATATGGCTTTTCTAGAGAAAAAATGATTTATATTGTAAGAGAAGGACTTAGTGGTTCAAAAGAGATTGAGCAAATGATGCATGATTTCAGATTCAATCGTCCGAAAATTATTAATGGCTCTCCAGTCATACTGGTTAAAGATTACAGCATTCGAAAAGCAATCAACCCAATAAGTGGTGAAGAAACAGAACTTGATTTTGAAACAACAGCTGATGTTTTACAATTCTTTTTAGAAGATGGATCAAAAATTTCAGTTCGTCCATCAGGAACTGAACCAAAAATTAAATTTTATTTTGAAGTTCGTGAAGATTTAAATAAAACAGAAGACTTCTACAATACTGAGGCTCTTGCGGATAAAAAAATTGAAGGAATAATTCTTTCATTAAAATTAAACTAATAAATTAGGGTAGTTTATAAAAAAACTACCCTACATCTTTTTTTGCATGGATAATAAACGCATCATACTATCTATCGATGACTCTCCAATTAATAATAAGTTAATTGAGGCATATTTTAGAAAAGACTACAACATTGTTTCTAAAGATGGTGGACAAGAAGCTTTAAAATGGCTTGAAGTCAACCTTCCTGATGTCATTCTACTTGATGTCATGATGCCAGTTATGGATGGAATGGATGTGCTTGAAAAATTACAGGAAAACGAACGCTTGAAAGAAATCCCTGTAATAATGGTAACAGCTAAAACTGAGATGGAAACCATCAAAGCTGCTCTTACCAAAGGTGCTCTTGATTACGTAAAGAAACCTATTGACTTCACTGAATTGCAATCGAAGATAATGATTGCCTTCCAAATGAATCAGCAAAAGCAAGAAATTTCAAAATATAAATCCTATTTCGATATTCATCAGGGGATGATTCATGCTCAAAGAATTCAACGTTCAATATTACCTGATAATGAGCACTTCAAACGCATGTTCCCAAGATCCTTCATCATCAATCTTCCGAAGCATGTTGTAAGTGGTGATTTCTACTGGATAAACCAGAATTTCCAACAAAAAAACATTGGCGTATTCGACTGTACAGGACATGGGGTTCCTGCTGCCATGCTAACCATGATGGGCCAAATGGAACTTCATACGATTTTTGAAAATGGAAGCAACATTCGACCTGGGCAAATTTTTTCTAAGCTTAGTCAAAAATTCAGTCGCCTTTTAAATTCTTCAAGTGATACATTTACTCAATATGATGGAATGGATGGAGCTTTCCTTTCTATCATTTCACAAGAAAACAAAATTGAATATGTTGGAGCTAGGCGTCCTCTTATTCTAATTCGAAAAGGTGTTGAACAACTAAAAATTGATCAAGAATTACTTGAAGCAAAAATGATAAATGAGGATTTTTCTCTATTTGAAATTACTGCCGACAGATTTTCGATTGGTAAAGAAAGCGAACTCTCTGAATTTCAAACAAAAACAATAACAACTATTCCTGGCGATAGATTATTTATTTACTCAGATGGCATCACTGATCAACTTGGAGGAAGCAAAACCAAACGCTTGAAGAAAAAAGAGGTCTATAATAAACTGCTCAAACTTCAGTCTAAATCTATCAATCTTCAGAAATCTGATTTCTTTAACTGGCTGGACGAGTGGAAGGAGAATAATGAACAAACAGATGATATCTTAATGGTAGGAATTGAATTATAAATCAACTTCTTCATTGGGAAAAAAATCCTTTTTAAAATTAACTAAATACAGCTTCTCTGTTGCGCGTGTTAATGCGGTATAAAGCCAGCGATAAAATTCTCGGTTAAGCATATCCTCATTAATAAACCCCTGATCAACGAAAACGGCGCTCCACTGCCCTCCTTGTGCCTTATGACATGTAATAGCATAAGCAAACTTCACCTGCAACGCATTAAAAAACTGATTATCGCGAACTTTCTCATATCGTTTTTTCTTTGAGGCTATATCGGCATAATCCTCTGAAATCGTAAAAAAAAGCTTTTTATTTTCCTCATAACCCAATGAAGCTGCCTCGATATTAAGTGTATCAAGCATGATCATAGTATCTAGCTCAAGATCTTTATAATCAGGAAAACGAAGGCTTACTTCAACATATCTAAACCCATAAAGTTCTACATGCTTACCAATCCTGGTAATTTCAACGATATCACCATTGGCAATAAAATCAATTTCTTTGACATCAGCTGTCCAGAAATAATTGTTTTTTACAACCATTAAATAGTCTCCAACGGTTATTTCGTCCTCTCTATATAATATACTATTACGAATACCTTGATTATACTGGTTGGCTCGTTTATTAGAACGGCAAAGAACCATCGTTTCCTCTAAGCCATACTTATCGTGAGCCGAGGATATTTCTTCAATAAGCTCTGCTCCACCAATTCGAACAATATCAGGAAATCTTTCAGTCTCGAGTCGAGGATAACCACTATCACCCTCATCGAGCATTCTTCGCAATTCCGTTGCATTCTTTAATATACCAGACTCTTCAGCCTGACGAACAACTTGAGTTAAAACAACTTCTTTAACCGTAAGGTTATAACAAGATTCGAGTTCTTTGGGGTCTAAAGCTGGGCTCACATCAATACCAATTGGAGGTAACTGTGCAACATCTCCAATTAAAATCAAACGACAATTAACTCCAGCAGAAACATAATCAACAAGGTCATCCAATAAACAACCAGACCCAAAAGCTGAAGATTCATGTGAATAATTTGAAATCATTGATGCTTCATCAACAAGAAAAATAGTGTCACGAGAAAGGTTTCTATCCAAATTAAATACTCCAAAGCCGTCAGTAAGAGATTTCTGACGATATATTTTTTTATGAATTGTATGGGCACTTTGCTTACAATGATGAGAAAGCACCTTTGCTGCTCGGCCCGTTGGGGCTAGAAGAACAGTCTTAATTTCCATTTCGGAAAGGCTAGAAACCAAAGCACTAACCAGTGTCGTTTTTCCTGTCCCAGCGTATCCTTTCAATAAAAAAATACGATCATTCTTACTGCTAGTTAAATAATCAGACAATTCGTCTATTGCAAATTCCTGATCAGCAGTCGGTTCGAACTTTAATTTCTTACAAATACTTAAGCTAATGTGCTTTTTTAACATTTCCACATAAAATTAATGGTTATAAAAATAACCAAACAGATTTTTTTTTTAAATTTGCAAACAAACTTACACAAACTAATAAACTATTTGTATGTTACGAGCATAAGAATAAACACAAATGACTGTCTATTTTATTGCATCTACCGTATAACTAAATTAACACAAATTATAAACTATGAAATTAAAACCAGTCCTTCAAATTTTACTTGCCTTTGCAATTGTTGCGTTTGGATATTTGGCTTACCAAAGTATTATGAAGCCAATTAAATTTGGTGAGATTCAAAAAGAGCGTTACGCTAAAATTGTCGATCAATTACAAGATATTCGTAAAGCGCAAAATGCTTACAAAGAAGTAAATAAAAAATACACTGGCAGCTTTGACACTTTAATCTCATTTATCAAAACGGATTCAATGCCTATGATTAAGTCAATTGGTTCATTAACTGATGAGCAGATTGAAGCAGGTATGACTGAAAGAGAAGCTGTAGTTAAAGGGTTTATCACTCGTGATACAATCATGGTTTCAGCTCTGGAGACGACTTTCGGCAATAATTATGATATTGAAAACTTAAGATACGTTCCTTTTACCAAAGAGCAGAGCGAATTTAAGATGGCAGCTGGTGTTGTTGTTACTGGTTCTAACGTAACCGTTCAGGTTTTCGAAGCTAAAGTTTCAAATATGGTTATTTTCGCTGATATTCGTGATGAGTACCTGGATGAGTTGAAAGAAGAAAACGGTAACCGTATTCGTATCAACAAATACCCTGGGCTTAAAGTAGGTTCTCTTGAAGAAGCTAATAACGGAGCAGGAAACTGGGAATAATCCTTTTAAAATATTATGGACGAATTATTATTTGTTGACTCAACATTTGAAAAGGATAATACGTCAAGATATAAACTATCCATCCAGCTTTGTCTGGATGGATTTTCTTTTTCTATCCTTAGCTCAGAAAATAAATGTTTGGCACTTTTCCAATCAAAAAAGCTAAATTCAGAAACGGATAATAGTTCTATTGATGTATTAAAAGATGGTATACGTAATTGTGACTATCTCAACCTGACATACAAGCATGTTTCGGTTATTTGGTTGACAAAAAAGGCCTGTCTGATTCCCTCTGAGCTCTTTTCTGACGTCTTGGCTATTGATAGCTTTCAATTATGCCACCCTCTCTTAAAAGCTGAAATATTAAACTGGAACGAGGTCGAAGAAATGAATGCCTATATTATATATGCCTTACCTTCTACTCTACCTGATTTTATAGGATCTCAGTTTCCGGGAGCTGAAATGTCACATCAAACTTTGAGTTTCTACCATAAGATTTTAAATCAAAGTATAGATAGTAAACATCCAAAGGTATTCGTTCAGATTTACGATCATTTTTTCGATGCCTTTATTCCTGATAACGGACAAAAACACTTTGCCAATAGTTTTTCCTTCAAGGATGAAACTGACATGGTTTATTTTATCCTAAATATCTATAAACAGCAAAAATTAAACACAGAATACAGTCAACTTTATCTTTCAGGGAAAATAGATGAAACAAGTAAAGCGTATCAAATACTGAAACGTTATATTAAGGATATTGTTATTGATAATATCCCCAACGAAATGTTCTTAAAGAGTACCGTTTCGAATTCAGAATTCAATCAATTTACCAAACTTTTAAATACAAGTCTGTGCGAATAATTAGTGGTAGTCATAAAGGAAGAAGGATATCTCCGGATAAGAGCTTTAAAGCTCGTCCTACAACCGATTTTGCAAAAGAGAACCTTTTCAATGTTCTAAACAACACAATCGATTTTGAGGACTTAAATGTACTCGATTTATTCGCTGGCACCGGAAGTATCAGTTACGAGTTTGCTTCCAGAGGAGCAGAGGAAGTCGTTTGTGTAGAATTAAATTTCAAACACTGCGCTTTCATAAAAAAAACAATCAACGATTTAGGATTTACACAAATTCATGCATTAAGAGCTGATATCTTTAAATATTTAAAAGGTTGCAACAAAAAGTTCGACCTCATCTTTGCAGATCCTCCATTCGATTTAGAGACAATTGACACAATTCCTGATGCTATCTTAAAACAAAACATTCTAAATGAGGATGGTATTGTTATTGTAGAACATTCATCAAGAAACGATTTTTCAAAGCATCCACTATTCCATGATATGAGAAGCTACGGTAGCGTCAATTTCAGTTTCTTTAAGTTAAAAGATTAATTGAAAAAAACACAGAATATCTGAGTCATCGTAACATGCTCAAAACAGCATGCTTAGTAGCTTTCTTTATTTTTTTATTAGAAAAAAAGCTAGTGCACTGTTGCAAGTAAAAAAACTTGCATTATCTTTGCATCGCATTCAGGAAAAGGTCAGACTAAAGAGTCGACCAAAATAAATATTTCTGTAGCATTTTGGTTTGGTAGTTCAGTTGGTTAGAATACATGCCTGTCACGCATGGGGTCGCGAGTTCGAGTCTCGTCCAGACCGCCAAAATTGAGAGTTTTGATTCGTTACTCTTAAAAAAAAACAAATCGCATTTTGGTCTGGTAGTTCAGTTGGTTAGAATACATGCCTGTCACGCATGGGGTCGCGAGTTCGAGTCTCGTCCAGACCGCCAAAATTGAGAGTTTTGATTCGTTACTCTTTAAATAAACAAATCACATATTTTGGTTTGGTAGTTCAGTTGGTTAGAATACATGCCTGTCACGCATGG
>NZ_JBFFKR010000026.1:0-26526 GCF_041555295.1 Ancylomarina sp.
ACTGCAAATCCGAAAGATTGGATGGCAGATGAAATACTATTGGCCAATCCACGGTTTTTGTTGAACCATTTCATTAGCATGTTACGTGAAGCTAAAGTCAATACTCCTTGTCCAGAAAATCGAAGCATAAAGAATAGAGCCGAAACCAAGACAAAACTGACCGCTGAGAATGATATATTTGTCCACAGAGAAATACTATTACTCATTTGATCGCTTATGGAGAAGAGTAGAAGGGTTAGCGCTAAAACACAGGCCGCAAGAATAGCGGTGAAACGTGCACCAAACTTGTCGTATACTTTTCCTGCCTTGGTCAGAAATAAGGAACTCATAGCCGTACCAATCAGATAGGCTGAACTCAGCGCGTCACGAGAGAGTTGCAGCGAATCGATCAGGTAATCGGTAAAAACCGATACCCCAATGGTTTGACCCGGGATTGAACAAATGATTCCTATTGTGGCAGCAATCATGGCCATCCATCCATAAAAGATTGGGAATTTGGATGGGGCAAAAGGTAAGTTAGGATGACGTTTTATTGGCATGTTTTAAAATTTTGCACAAAGAAAGTCAAATAAGCCGAGAGTAAAGAAATCAGGAGGTGAAATCTAGGTGTAATACTAACACTATTCTAGAAATTGTTACTTCGTCCATATTTAACTTCATTTCTTGTCTTGAAACAAGAAACGAAGCAAAGAAATTCAAGACTGCTATTTAAATAACTTCTTTATTCATCTCATACTTAAGTGCGGCCGAGTGATCTTCGAACATCCCGAATTATCGGGACAACTTCTCGGTCTTACTAAAGTTTAGAGCTAAAACAAAATCTATTTAAAATAGAGGTCATTGTAAAACACCTATCAATTATTTAAAATTAAAAAATGTGGAGTGATACTGATGTCAGAGTCTTGTAAGTTTACTGAGCTTTGTATTAGTTTGTAAATCGTAGTTATCAATTCGTAATTTAGTATCCGATGTTGAGTTCGGAGTCTTTTAAGTCTATTGGGGTTAATGCATGTTCGTAATTTGTAATTACCAATTCGTAATTCTTAACTCATAATCTAAAATAAGCCCCTAGATATTAAATTTGATTTTTAAGCCTGTTTCTTTATGCTGCTTCCCGTCAAAACTCCAAAAAACTTCCAAATCAAGAAGAAGGAATATTTGGCTTAAGCCATAGCCTGCTTCCCAGTAATTCTTTTTCCCTGCGTGAGTCAGGTAATTAAGAAACACCTTTTCTTGTATAACTAAAGCGTTATTCAAAATAGGCAGACGTTTTAATAAGAAACGGTCGGAGGTGTACTGAATATGCGCTTCGGCGTATTCTTTATTTGTTGCATGTTGGTAGTAATCCAATAAACGGAATGTGTTCATGTCAGTACCGAGCATAAATACAGGTTTGCTGGTTGCAAATTGGCGATAATCGGCAAAGTACGTTTGCTTGTTCGATAAAAAAGAACCCGCCTTTAAGCTATAGGCCAGTCGATCGTTAAATCCCATTGTGAATTCTTGTTTTACCGAGGCTTCTAAGAATGAAAAATCGGTTTCAGACTCGAATATATCCTTAATGCCTTGTTTGTAGAGTAATGAAAAAGTAGGCTGTGAGTGATAAGATGTCATTCGTTTCACACCTTTCTTTACCGTATATCTGTGGCGAGGTGTGTAATCTAATTGTGCTGTAAAAGTTAATGCCTTACTATCGCGAACCAATTCAGGATTTACACCCTCTGGTGTGTTTGAGCTGTATTTATTGTCTTTGGGACCAGCGAAGTAGAATTTACTGTTGTTATAAAGCTGTTTTCTGTTGGCATATTCCAATCGGGTATTGAGATGTAAACCATTTGCCAGATCGGTCTTGTGCCATAGGCTGATATAGTTTTTGTCGTACAGCTTTATGTGATTTTCTTTGTAAAAAAGCGAATAGGCCATATTGAGGAGTGGTTTAATGCCTGAATCTTCATTAAAATCAACAGCTTTACTACCGGCCTTAAAACCAAGCGAAGCTCTCTTCATGCCATTGTAACGGTATTTACTTCCGACTGTGAAATCAAGATGCTCACGTGAGAAAGCATAGCTGAGATCAGAACGAGTTTCAAAATAATGACCTAAAGTATCACTTTTAGAATAGGAGAAAGGTGCATCGAAAGTAAAGCCTTGTACCGTATTGTAGGAAACTTTATCAAAGGCCAATAGGCCAGGCGTAGACAAACGTGAGTTCGATTCTTTATACGTGTATGTTTTGCCCCAAAGTAGGTGATCAAACTTAAATTCTCTGTTAGCTCTGCGAACTGAATCTTTATATTCTGGTGTGTTTTTTACTTTCACGATTGAATCTTTTTGTACAAAGCTGATCTTTTCGTCGTTTGAAAGTGGGATAGGGCGCATTTCGACCCAATATAAAGAGTCTTTGGTTTTGGCACCTTTAGCTATCTTCACCTTTTCTATTTTGATCTCAAGGGGCTCTTTAACTTTCTCTTTTTTGTTTTTCGAATTCTCTTTTTCCATTAATCGAGCAAGCTTTCGCATATCGGAGTTCTTCATATCCGGCTTTTCGAGAAGGGTCTGAATATCAGCCTTGCGTTTTATCTCCTTAGCCGATAAGACTTTTGATTCTTCGGTATTGCTTAGCTTGTTTATATCTTCAGTTTCTTGTTTTCTAGCCAGTTCTTCTTGCTTTAGGTAGTCATGATCTAAATCAGGGTTTAATGTCACTTCATAATCTTTGATTGAAGCAACGTACATGCCTTCCAAACCAAAACCCATGCCTTTGAATTTGATTTTGTAGTCGAGACTGACTGGCATCCAAACATCTTTAGCAACTGGTGCGTATATTTGATGCATGTGAACATGAGTCATAGGCAGCTTTAGTTTCAAATCTGCTGAGTGAATGTTCCAGAAGGTTTCTGCGATATAGATAAAGCCTTCAAGTAAATCTTTCCCTTTCCTTTTTGGAATCACTTTTATTTGGTTGATCGTTCTGCCTTGATCTTCAAATAGGGATACCAATTGAAATTTATAGACTGTAAAAGCGGCTTTATCTAAAGGAGAAATGAACCCATTTTCGCGTGTGTTGTATAGGTTTAGAGAGATGAGTTGCATTGGGTTTACTTGATCATCTAAACCCGAAGATCGAATAGAGATCACTTCTTCCTCAATCTTATTTGGAAGTTGAAAATGGATTTTGGATATATTTTCTGTGACGAATACCTTACCGACTGTAATATCTTCTTTTGCTAGTTTCTTTTTTAACAAGCGAGGAACACTGGTAATTTTGCCCGAACCTTTTAGGTAGACTTTATTGGTGTAATCACTAATCTGCTTGGTGTAGTAATCGCCCATTGCAACTGCTTTTCGCATGACGAAATAGGCTGGATCTTCCCCACTAGCCAAAACTGTTACTTCTTTTAGCTGATAGGTTTGAGGAGCAAGGGCAACATCCATTTCCATATTGTTTTGCCCCATGGTAACTTTCACTTCCTTGGTTTTGTATCCCATGTATCGATAATGAAGTTGCCATTCACCCTCGGGTAGATCGAGATGATATTGCCCATCGATATTCGATGTGGTTCCTGTAGCTAGTTCTTTAATGAATATATTGGCAAAGGGGATTGGTTTTCCTTCAAGGTCTGTTATGTTTCCACTTAATTGTTGGGTGTAGCCAGTAAATGAAAACAGGCAGAATAATAGGATGAAAATGTTTCTTGTCATAATTTGATTTTGGGTTTTCATTAAGAGTAACGAATTGGGTCGTGATATTGTTACACTTTGTTTTTTTTAGTCGTGATTGTTTTTTAAGATGGTAGTAAAGATATTTTTTAAAATTGTTAAATTAAATGTAAAAATCATAAAAAAGAATTATGATTGGTTTGTGTTGAGAACTAGGCAAAAATAAAGCCACAATCTCAAAGCTGAGATTGTGGCTAATATTTATTTAAAAATCAAAGAATTAGACTCGTTGACTTTTCAGATTGTTAAGACCTTCATAAGACTTTATAGACTTTCCTCAACCCATTTTAGAATATCCTGATAGCGGTATCTTTCCAGTTTCCCAAAACCAGGCATTCCTTTAGCCTTAATTGTTGTGAATTTTGGTGTGTAGATTCCACATAGGAATTTGGTGATCAATTCCGGGCTTTCTTTGCCCTTAAGGCTATCACGTAATTTTTGAGTTAACTCCTCAAAATTGTAATTTTCAAATCCAGGGAGCTTATCAGTTTGAGCAATTTTAACTGCGCCTGAAGAACATACAGAGCAATGACCACACTCATTTATTGGTAGGGTTTCTCCAAAATAGGCTGCTAGTCTTGTGCTTAAACAGCTTTTTGATTCAAACAAGGAGATCATATTCTCAATTCGTTTGACTTCAGCCCCTTCTTTTAATTTGAATTTATCGAATAGTTCTTTTGCTAATTTTTCTGTGTCGAAGTTTGAGTCCTTTATCGAAAAGACATCTGCCATTTGAGAAGCTTCCAGTGCCAGCCAGCCTTGCTCGCTAAAGTATTCAAGAGCTGCAATAATGCGCTGGCGATCTAGCTTAGGATTTTCTTTGATATTATCGAAATCGACAGTCCACCATTTTCTAGCTTTATTACAAGTGTCGAATACTTCTTGAATGAATTCCTTTCTTTCGCCCTTAAACTTGTTAATTATTGTTTGATCATCAATGTTTAGAGTGAATCTATATGTGGCAAAATAGGAGTTTAGAGGCTTGAGAATACCCATAATCTCAAGATAAACTAATAAGGTCTTAATAGGCAACATTCGGATATTGCAAAGCGCAGGAATATTAATTAATCTAACATCCCAAATTTCACCAGCAGATTGGATGATGTTCAGTAGTTTTTTGATTCCCTCATACTCAGGTGTATCGCCATATACAAAGTTTTCGAGTATGTTCACGTTGTCGCGATTGGCTAAAACCACACAGTTGGCTGGCTGGTTGTCTCTGCCTGCACGACCAATTTCTTGAGAATAGTTTTCTATAGACTTAGGCAAATCGTAATGAATCACATTACGAATGTTGCTTTTGTCAATGCCCATTCCAAAGGCAATTGTTGCGACCACACAATTAATCTCGCTCTTCATAAAGCGGTTCTGTATATCCTCTCTCATCTCATTTTTCAAGCCAGCGTGGTAGGCCGTTGCAGTAATTCCCTTCGAGCTTAAGAAATTTGCCACATTCTCAGCTGTTTTTTGTAGGGTCACGTATATGATACTTGCTTCATCTTGTTTATTTGAAAGCATGTCAGCTAAAATTTGATTTTTATCAACTTGTCTCACCGGTAGAACTTGTAAGTTCAAATTGGAGCGATAAAAGCCAGTGACATTTACATTCTCTTTAGAAATATCAAACTTTTTGCACATATCTTCAATAACCACAGGTGTTGCAGTAGCTGTCAGCAATAGGCTTTGCTCAATATTGAATTCCTTTTGATAGGCAGGTAGTTTTAGATAATCGGGGCGGAAGTTATGTCCCCATTCTGAGATACAGTGAGCTTCGTCTACAACAAGTAGTGAGATAGGAATCTCCTTTAAGAAACGACGAAAGCGTTCGTTCTTAAATCGTTCTACAGATATCATAAGGATTTTATGTTTCTTATCCTTGATGCCTTTCATCACTTCAACTTCTTCTTCTCTCGAAAGACTAGAATCGATGCGAACGGCTGAAATGTTTTTTGAACGAAGAAAGTCCAGTTGATCTTGAATTAAAGCCAGTAGGGGGGAAACGACTAAAGTTAAGTTTGGTAGCGTTAAGGCAGGCAATTGATAACACAATGATTTTCCTGAACCCGTTGGGAAAATGGCAATGGCTGATTCTCTATTGGTAATTTTGGTGATCACTTCTTCTTGACCTTTGCCGAAAGATTGAAAGCCAAATTGCTGTTTCAGAAGTTGATGTATCATGGACTTGAGTTTGTATGTTAGTTAGAAAGCTTTTTGTTATAGCACAGCGAAATTAATAAAATAGGCAGATTAAACTTAGGGATTCAAACTAAATTTTTAAAATGATAACGAGCCGTATTTTGACTTCTATAATTTTTAGTTTAATGAAGAACTTGTGAGTATATTAGTTTGTTTGAACCTGATGTTTTTAATTCGCTTAATTAATAATTTGTTAAAATTCACTTCAATTTTGACAATTAAATTGCAATAGATACTTTTGTGTGAACTTGCGCGGTGGCGCGATTTTATTACTTATCCAAGACTGAAGAGAGGCAAAGCGTTAATGATATATAGAATATTAAGAAATATTAAGAGTCAATTGTCTCTTTCTAAGGTGGGTAAAGATTTGTTGACTTTGGCTCTACCTATAATTGGAGCGCACCTTTTACATACGGCTTACAACCTAACCGATATGATTTGGGTGGGGGCACTGGGTAGTAGTGCAGTGGCAGCTGTCGGCTCAGCAGGCTTCTTTATTAATATAGGTTGGGCTCTGGCTTCAGTTATTACAGTCGGTGTTAATGTTAAAATTTCCCACTCAATAGGTGCGAAAGATTGGAAATCAGCAGGCCGATTTGCAATTTCAGGTCTTTGGGGTATTAGTTTTCTCTCAGTTCTATTTACTTCTATATTACTGGTTTGGCCAGATGCATTTATTGGTTTTTTTGAAATGAAGGATGCTCATGTCAATGAGATGGCAACTTCGTATTTGATTATTGCAGCAAGTGGTAGTGTTCTTAATTTTACCAACTTGTTTTTTATCTCGATATTTAATGCTCAGGGTAAAACCAAAACTTCACTCAAGGCAAGTTTGGTTGGAACGTCTCTTAATATCTTATTAGATCCGATTTTTATTTTTCTCCTAGATCTAGGAGTCGAAGGTGCTGCTTATGCAACCATTATTGGGCGTTCGGTGTCATTAATCTATTTTATTTTTGCTTTCCAACGAAGTTCGACTATCAGGTTAAAAGGATATTTTCCACATTTAGATAAAGTTAAGTCTATTATTAAAGTTGGTTTTCCAGCAGCCTTTCAGCGTATATCTTTCTCATTAATATATATTGTAATGGCTCGTATTATTGCCGAATGGGGACCAACAGCTATTGCAGTACAAAAGATTGGGGTGCAGATAGAAGCCTTTACCTTTATGATTGTAGGTGGCCTGATGCAAGCAGTTACAATTACTGTGGGCAAACATTATGGAGCTAAAGATATGCATCAAATCCCTAAGGTTTTTCGTGCTGCCTGGCAAATGGCATTTGTCGTAGGTGTATTAACCACTTTTATGTTTTTGCTGATTCCTGAAACTTTATTCTCAATATTTGTTCCCGAAAAAGAAAGTATTTTAATGGGTAAGAACTATTTACAGATATTAGCTATCTCACAGTTGTTTATGTGTATGGAAATGATTGCTGCGGCAGTTTTTCATGGTGTTGGTAAAACATCGGTTCCAGCTATTGTAAGTGTTGTTTTCACAAGTATGCGTATTCCTTTAGCTTATGTGTTAGGCTTTTGTACTTTCCTTAGTTTAAATGGAGTGTGGTGGAGTATTAGCCTTACCAGTATCATAAAAGGAGTCTTGTTATTTTTCATTTTAAAAGCTTATTTTAGGAAGTATAATTTACGTTTTGAGAAAGTATTTGTTTTCAGCAAGAAACTATCAAAGAGTTATGAGAAACTATAGAATTAAATAAAAGTAACGACCAAAGAGAGTAATCTATGTAACTTGGATTTCTTTCATATATTGAATATTTGACGACTAAATAAGAAATAAGATCATATGAAACGAGCCATGCTGATATGTTTACTCATAGAGAAAAGATTATTAGGGCGACTTACTTGTGACAAAATCAAATTATAGACACATGAAAACCATTCATAAAAACCTATTTGAAGTACTAGAGCATAAAAGTATCCGTAGCAGTATTTGCGATGGTAAGTTTGGGATAGAAAAAGAAAATGTACGTGTGGATAATAGTGGCCACATGGCTACAACACCACATCCTGGAATATTAGGCGATAAGTTTAAACATCCTTATATAACCACTGATTTTTCTGAATCTCAGGTTGAGATGATTACCCCTCCGCTCGATAGTGTTGATAAAGTACATGGGTTTTTAGAGACACTTCATGATGTGGTGACTCAGAATATTGGGGATGAGTTGTTATGGCCACAATCGCTACCACCATTATTACCAGATGAAGAAGATATTCCTATTGCTCAGTTTGGCGATAAGGGTGTGGGTAAAGAGCGTTATCGTGAGGTTTTGGCTAAACGTTACGGTCGAGAAAGACAAATGCTGACTGGTATACATTACAATTTCTCTTTGTCAGATCGACTGGAAAAAAAGTTGATTAGGATTTGTTGTCCAGATGGTGATGCCGAGGCATTTAGAGAGACTCTGTACTTGAAGATGCTCCGTAACTTTATGCGTTACCGTTGGTTCTTGGTTTGGCTTTTCGGTTCGAGTCCTGTTTCTGATCCATCTTTTAAAATGAAATCTTTAAAAACTGGAGAGAAGAAACCCGTTGTGTGTGGTCATGCCGTTTCTATTCGTACAAGCTCAGGAGGTTATAGCAATGAGGAAGAGTATTTTGTCGATTTTAATAGCTTGGATGCCTTTAATGCATCAATATCAAAATTAGTAACTGAAGGACGATTAGTCGGTCATGAGGAGCTATACTTGCCAATACGTCTTAAGTTTGATGAGGATGAGAGAATCTCTCATCTGGAGGTTCGACTTTTGGATTTAGATCCATATGAAAAAGCCGGAATATCGAAAGATAGATTGAATATGGTACATCTATTCCTTTTACATTGTCTATTTAAAGACGAGCCAGATCATTATGATGAGAAGCAGCAAGAAATTGCAGCGAACAACCAAGACCTTGTTGCTTGTTATGGTCTGAAACCAGACTTGAAGCTTTCAAATTTTAAAGGAGAAGAAATTTTAGCTAAGGATTATGGAAAAGAAATCTATTCAGAAATTCAGGATTTTTTAGGTGTTGCTCAATTGGCTGATAAAGAGCAGTATATTTCAGCCATGAAGCATTGTGAAGGTCTGATAAATGGATCAGTAGTGCGTACATCTCTGAAAATAAGAGAGGATATCTTGAAAGAAGGCTTTATTTCTTTTCATATGGGACAAGCTAAAAAATATCAGTTTGAGAGCGAGCTTAGTAGTTTTCGTTTTCATGGCTTTGAAAATTTAGAATTGTCTACTCAGCTGTTGCTTAAGGCCGCTTTGCGCCGGGGTGTTGAATTTGAGATTCTTGATCAGAATGAGAATTTCGTGCGCTTGAAACAGGGCGATAAGGTTCAGTACGTGATGCAAGCTACCCGAACTTCCCTGGATAATTACAGTTCAGTTTTAATGATGGAGAATAAGTTGGTAACTAAAACCATTCTACATGAGTTTGGAATCAGCGTGCCAGGTGGAATGAATTATTTGTTTAAGGAAAAGGCTCTATCAGATTTTGAACTTTTTGAAAATCGTGCTATTGTCATTAAACCGAAGTCTACAAATTTTGGACTAGGCATTAGTATCCTTAAAGAAAATAACAAAGAAGAGGTGTATCAACGTGCTGTGGAGATTGCCTTTGAACATGATAACAGTATCTTGATTGAAGATTTTGTTCCTGGTAGAGAATTTCGCTTTTTTGTGATGGGCGAAAGGGTTGTCGGTATTTTACATCGTGTCCCAGCCAATGTGAAAGGTGATGGTCAATCTGCAATTAGAGAGTTAGTTGTAAAGAAGAATCTGGATCCTTTGCGTGGTAAGGGGTATGTAACACCATTAGAAAAAATCAGCTTGGGTGAAGCCGAAGCCATGTTCTTAGCTGATCAAAATCTAACTTTTGAAAGTATACCCGCCACTGATGAAATCGTCTATTTAAGAGAGAATTCAAATATTAGTACAGGAGGGGATAGTATCGATTTTACGGATGATATCCACCAATCATATAAAGATATTGCTGTAGAAGCGACAAAAGCTCTAGATGTAGAAATTACTGGTTTGGATATGATGATTACTGATGTAAAAGCTCTTGCTACAAAGACGAATTATTCTATTATTGAAATGAACTTTAATCCTGCAATTCATATTCATTGTTATCCATATATAGGTAAGAATCGATATTTGAATGAGAAGGTTTTGGATGCTTTGGGTTATTAACTATAGATAATCCATCTGAGTTGCTTAAGATATTTTAATGTTTGTTATAATTCACTTTTTTATGTATTTTGTTTTGGTATGTAAAAATTAATAAAAATATGTCGAATGTTAAGTATTCATTTCTAGATTGTAATGATCGAAAGATTCTTCTTCGAGAATTTTCTGAAGATGCGAGCATTGAAGACGTGATAGCCTCATTTGAGGAAATTATGGATATGAAAATGCTCGCAAATAATACCCCGGGTGTTATCACAGATTTGCGAAATGTGAAATTTGAGATTAACACCAATGTTTTCAAAAGAGTTTCCATCTTTTTGAAAAATAACCCCGAATTATATAAATATAAGTTCGCAGCTTTAACAAAATCTCCCTTGCAAGTCGCACTTGTCATTATTGTTAACAAAGTAAGCACAAAATTGAGGGTTAAACCTTTTTCAACTAAAGAGGCTGCAGTTTCTTGGGTGTGTGAACCGTGAGAATCTGTTCTGTAGATGAAATATGTTATACAACCAAAATGTTGTAGAATACACCTAAAAAAAATCGACTCTATCTATATTATTGTTTAAATTTGTAAGCCTACATATGGAGTTCTAATCCACTTTGTAGAGCTGTAGATTAGACTATTCAAATTTTAAAGCAATAAAGATGTCCGATTTTAACTACCAAAAACCATTTCCTATAACTAAGGATACAACAAAATATCGCTTGTTGACCAAAGATTTTGTGTCAACTATCGAAGTAGAGGGAAGAAAAATCCTTAAAGTAGATCCTAAGGGGCTTGAGATGCTTTCGAAGCAAGCTTTTGCAGACGTTTCTTTTTACTTGCGTCCAGCACACCTTGAAAATCTTAGAACAATTCTTCAGGATCCGGAAGCTTCAGATAATGATAGATTCGTAGCACATACTATGCTTTTGAATCAGGTTGTGGCTGCAGAAGGTGAATTGCCAACTTGTCAGGATACAGGTACTGCTATCGTAGTTGGTAAAAAGGGTGAGGATGTTTACACGGGTGTTGATGATGCTAAGCATTTATCGCAGGGTGTTTATGATACATATCAGGAACGTAATCTACGTTATTCTCAGGTTGTGCCCTTTAGCATGTTCGAAGAAAAAAATACCGGAACAAATTTACCTGCACAAATCGATATTTATGCCAATCAAGGTAGGGCCTACGAATTCCTATTCGTAACAAAGGGCGGTGGTTCAGGAAATAAGACATTCTTGTATCAGCAAACTAAGGCTTTGTTGAATGAAGCGAATTTGACCAAGTTTATTACTGAAAAAATTAAAGATCTAGGGACTTCAGCTTGTCCGCCTTACCATTTGGCTTTGGTAATTGGTGGAACATCTGCAGAATCTAATCTTGCAACTGTGAAGAAAGCTTCAGCAGGCTATTATGATCATTTACCTAATGAAGGTAATGAAGGAGGTCAGGCTTTCCGCGATTTAGAGTGGGAGAAAAGAGTTGTAGATATTTGCCGTAATAGCGAAATTGGTGCTCAGTTTGGTGGTAAATATTTTGTTCACGATGTGAAAGTCATTCGTTTGCCACGTCATGCAGCTTCATGTCCTGTTGGATTAGGCGTGAGTTGTTCGGCTGATAGAAATATCAAAGCGAAGATTAATGAAGATGGTATTTTCTTGGAAGAACTAGAGACGGAGCCATTTAAGTATTTGCCAAAAGAAGCGCCACACTTGAAGGATGCTGTTGAGATCGATTTGGATCAGCCAATGGAAGATATCCTAAAAGAATTATCGAAATATCCAGTTAAAACTCGTTTGAGTCTAAATGGAACATTAATTGTTGCTCGTGATATTGCTCACGCACAAATTAAACAAATGTTGGATGAGGGTAAAGAAATGCCTGAATACTTCAAGAATCATCCTGTATATTATGCTGGACCAGCGAAAACACCTAAGGGAATGCCTTCTGGAAGTTTTGGACCAACAACTGCGGGTCGTATGGATTCATACGTTGATGTTTTCCAAAAAGTAGCCGGATCTATGGTGATGGTTGCCAAAGGGAACCGTTCAAAAGCTGTAACTGATGCTTGTCATGCCAATGGTGGATTCTATCTAGGATCGATAGGTGGCCCTGCAGCAGTATTAGCTAAAAATAGCATCAAATCGATTGAAGTAATTGATTTCCCAGAGTTAGGGATGGAAGCAGTTCGTAAGATTCGTGTTGAAAATTTCCCTGCTTTTATTATCGTAGATGATAAGGGGAATGATTTCTTTGCAAATCTTTAAGAGTTTTCGATTATTTATGATTTTAAATCTTTTATTTAAAATTCATATCTAAATCGTAAATTAGATTCATTTTGGAAAATAAAAATTAAACAAAATTAAATAAAACAATATTATGGCTTTAAATAAGAAAGTGGAAGCGATTTTAAATAATCAGATTAACAAAGAATTTTGGTCTGCATATTTTTATATGTCAATGTCGAACTATTTAAATGCTAACGGCATGCCCGGTTGTGCTAATTGGATGCATGTGCAATTTCAGGAGGAAATTTCTCACGCTCTTAAATTGCAATATTTTGTAAATGAAAGAGGAGGACGTGTTCTTCTTGAACCTATTGCCGAAGTTAGAACGGAGTGGGATGATGTTTTAGATATTTTTCAAGAAACCTTGAAGCACGAAGAAGTTGTGACTGGTTTGATTAATGAATGTGTTAATGTAGCTATGGACGAAAGAGATCATGCAACTGTTAATTTCTTACAGTGGTTTGTTGACGAGCAGGTTGAAGAGGAAGCTACTGTTGGCGAAATTATCGATCAATTAAGAATGTTCAACTGCCAAGGACAGGGACTTTATATGATGGATAAAGAATTCAAAGCAAGAGTTTTTGTTGATGCAACAAAAGCTTAATTAAATTATTATTATATTGAAAAGTCTGCTAGTGAATTCTAGCAGGCTTTTTTTGTAAAAATCAATGGGTGATTCCGTCTAAGAAATTAAGCTTCTTTTTCACAAAGTCCTTTCATAAGTCTTAGGCTTTTCAATAAAATTAATTACTTTTGATTCCCATGGATATGAACAGGTATCTTATTGTCGTTTTTTCGGTGCTTACAGCTTGTGCATCGGCCGTTCCTAATGTAGATTATGAGGAACTGGTTGATGATGTGCAACGTTTTGCTGCTTGGTATGCCGATCATTCTGATAGTTTTGAAGATTGCTATAATCTCCCAATTCTTGTTCCTACCCAAACTTCTTCGGAGATTTCCGATATCTATACGGCAAAAAGCTTGACTTTACCGTTGATAAAGAAATTACCAAAATTCCCACATTTAAATTCGGATGCAGTTCATTTATATGAACCACTTTGTATTGAGATTACAGAAGCTATCACTGCTTTTGATTTTCAATATGAATCTATTTTCCATACCGGATCCAATAGCATACGTGCTCCAGGTTTATCTTAATACTCTGATATCGGCACATATTCATTTTATTCAATCTTTGAATAAAACTCATGAGTATGTAATTAATTGTAGTTGATCGTTTTTAATCAATAGAATTTTGATTTGAATGCAACTGCTTCTTTTAAAAATCAATAGACAAATAAACAGATGAGTTTCATAGATAAAACACTAGGTAAATTATTTGGTAATAAATCAGATAGAGATCTTAAAGAATTAGCGCCATACTTGGCGAGAATCAATAAGGAATACAATAGAATTAAGCAGTTAGATGTTAATGGGCTACGTGCCGAATCTCAATTATTAAAAAGCAAGATTCAAGATTATATCAAAGCAGAAAAGGATGAGATTGCAACTTTAAAGGTAAAGATAGAAGTAGGTGAACTGGCTGTAAATGAGAGGGAGGAGATTTATGATAGAATCGATATCATTGAAAAAAGTATCGATGATAAAATTGAAGAAGTTCTAGATCAGGTTTTACCAGCTGCTTTCTGTATTGTAAAGGAAACGGCTCGTCGTTTTACTGAGAACGAAGAGGTCGAAGTGACGGCAACTCAGTTTGACCGTGATTTGGCAGCTCGTGCTGATCATGTGCAAATTGATGGAGATAAGGCTGTTTATTTCAATTCATGGACTGCTGGAGGGACAGAGGTTGTGTGGAATATGATTCACTACGATGTCCAAATGATTGGTGGCGTTGTATTGCACCAAGGGAAAATTGCTGAGATGGCAACGGGTGAGGGGAAGACCCTTGTTGCAACTCTTCCAGTATTCTTGAACGCACTTACAGGACGTGGAGTTCACGTTATTACCGTGAATGACTATTTAGCGAAACGTGACTCGGAGTGGATGGGACCTATCTACCAATTCCACGGATTATCAGTTGACTGTATCGATAAGCACACACCAAATTCTGATGAGCGTCGTTTAGCTTATGCTTGTGATATTACTTTCGGAACAAATAACGAATTTGGTTTCGATTACCTACGTGATAATATGGCAACTAATCCTAAAGATTTGGTTCAGCGACGTCACAACTATTCAATTGTCGATGAGGTTGACTCGGTATTAGTTGATGATGCTCGTACACCTTTGATCATTTCTGGTCCAATTCCAAGAGGAGAGCATCAATTATATGATGAGTTGAAGCCTAAGGTACAGAAGTTGGCAAAAGCTCAATCTGACTTGGTGATGGGTATGTTCACCGATGCGAAGCGTTTGCTAAAAAGTGAAGATAAGAAGGAGCTGGAACAAGGAGCTAACTTATTACTTAGAGCGTTCAAGGGTATGCCAAAAATGAAGCCTCTTATCAAGTTCCTAAGTGAGCAGGGAAATAAGGCTTTATTGATTAAGACCGAGAACTTCTACATGCAAGAGAATAACAAAAACATGCATATCATTACTGATGACTTGTTTTATGTTATTGATGAGAAACAAAATTCAATTGAGTTGACCGATAAGGGTATCGACTTAATTACTGATGATAGTGATGATACAGCTTTCTTTGTGTTACCAGATATCGGATCAGAAGTTGCTGAGATTGAGAAGTCAGATATGACTGATGAAGAAAAGCTGAAGACTAAGGATGAAATGATCCAGAGCTATGCTGTTAAATCGGAGCGAGTTCATACTATCAATCAATTGTTAAAGGCTTATTCACTTTTCGAAAAGGATGTAGAGTATGTTCTTATGGATGGTAAGGTCAAGATTGTTGATGAGCAGACTGGTCGTATTATGGAAGGTCGTCGTTATTCTGATGGACTTCATCAAGCGATTGAAGCTAAGGAAAGTGTGAAAGTAGAAGCTGCAACGCAGACATTTGCAACTATTACCCTTCAGAATTATTTTAGAATGTACCACAAACTTTCGGGTATGACGGGTACGGCTGAAACTGAGGCTGGTGAATTATGGGATATTTATAAGTTGGATGTGGTTGTTATTCCAACTAACCGACCTATTACTCGTGATGATAGAGAGGATTTAGTTTACAAAACCAAGCGTGAAAAGTATAATGCTGTTATTGATGAGATTGGGGAACTTGTAAAAGCAGGTCGTCCAGTATTGGTTGGTACTACTTCAGTAGAGATTTCGGAGCTTTTGAGTCGAATGTTGAAACTAAGAGGCATTAAGCACAATGTACTGAATGCAAAATTACACCAGCGTGAGGCAGATATTGTTGCTGAAGCAGGTCATAAAGGAACCGTTACCATTGCAACCAATATGGCGGGTCGTGGTACGGATATTAAGTTGAGCGATGAGGTGAAAGCCGCGGGTGGTTTAGCAATCATCGGTACAGAGCGTCACGATTCTCGTCGTGTCGACCGTCAGTTACGTGGTCGTGCGGGGCGTCAGGGAGATGTGGGTTCTTCTCAGTTCTTCGTTTCATTGGAAGATGATTTGATGCGTCTGTTTAGTTCTGACCGTATTGTGAAGTTGATGGATAGAATGGGAATTGAAGATGGTGAAGTAATTTCACATTCGATGATCTCAAAATCTATTGAACGTGCACAGAAAAAAGTTGAAGAGAATAACTTCGGTATTCGTAAGCGTTTGCTTGAGTACGATGATGTAATGAACTCTCAGCGTGAGGTCATCTACAAGCGTCGTCGTCATGCCTTATTTGGTGAGCGTATCCAAGTTGATATTGCTAATATGATGTTCGATGTTTCTGAGGCTCTGGTTAACGAATACCATGGCGGAAGTTTTGAAGATTTCAAACTGGAATTAATTCGTATTCTTTCTATTGAGTCTCCAATTACTGAAGAGGAGTTCATGAAAGAGAAGCCGGAAGATATCTCTCAGAAAATATATGAAGTTGTTTTAGATGCTCATAAGCGTAAAGTTGAAATTATTAGTAAGCAGGCTTACCCTGTTATTAAAGATGTTTATGAAAGCAAAGCAGAAATTTACGAGAATATTGTTGTGCCTATCTCTGATGGAACCAAGAACTTCCAGGTTGTTACGAATCTAAAGAAAGCATACGAAACTGAAGCCGAAGAGCTGGTTCGAGCATACGAAAAAGTGGCTATTCTTGCGACGATTGATGATGCTTGGAAAGAGCACTTACGTGAGATGGATGACTTGAAGCAATCTGTACAGAATGCTTCATATGAGCAAAAAGATCCTTTATTGATTTACAAGTTCGAATCTTTCAATTTATTTAAAACTATGATTGAGACTACGAATAAATCGGTAGTATCGACTCTAATGAAAGGTCACATTCCTATGCAAATGCCTGATGGAATTCAGGAAGCAAAAGAACGTCGTCGTACAGATATGAGTGGACTTAGGACTTCGAAAGATGATTTAGGTAGCGATGGAATAAAAGAGCCTAAAAAAGCGGAGCCAGTTCGTAATGTTCAAAAAGTAGGTCGTAACGAACCTTGTCCTTGTGGTAGTGGTAAGAAATTTAAGCAATGCCACGGTAAAGGAATACCTGCTTAAGGAATTTATGAGAGTTGAGATGATTGGTTTCTTCTCAACTTTCAAATAAAATATTAAATATCTAACAAATATGCTACTGTCAATCCACTGGGATGTAGATCCTGAAATATTTAAGATTGGCCCAATTGCAGTACGATGGTATGGATTACTTTTTGCACTTGGGTTTTTATTGGGTTATCAACTTGTTGAGCGAATGTTCAAAAAGGAAGGAATTCCTTTGGAATGGCTCGAGAAATTATTCATGTATACCTTAATCGCAACAGTAATTGGGGCACGTTTAGGGCATGTTATTTTTTACGGTTGGGAATTTTATTCTCAACATCCATCTGAAATATTAAAGATCTGGCATGGAGGCTTAGCCTCTCATGGAGCGACAATTGGAATTTTAACAGCTCTTTACTTTTATTCAAAGAAAGTGAGTAAAAAATCTATTCTATGGGTACTTGATAGGGTTGCTATTCCAGTTGCATTAGCTGGTTTCTTTATCCGTACAGGTAACTTGATGAATTCCGAAATTATTGGGACTCAAACTGATCTTGCTTGGGGATTCCAATTTGTGAGAGCTCATGTTGATGATCCATTGACAGCTCGTCATCCAGCACAGTTATACGAAGCACTTTGTTATCTATCGAGTTTTGGAGTTCTGATGTTTATGTATTGGAAAACCAATGCAAAAGAATTTTCAGGACGTTTGATAGGTGCTTTCTTTATGCTAATTTTTACGGCTCGATTCTTTATCGAATTTATTAAAGAGAATCAAGAAGCATTTGAAGAAGGAATGTTCCTAAATATGGGACAATGGTTAAGTATACCCTTCATTTTATTGGGAGGATATTTAGCCTATAACTCTTACCAGAAGAAGAGAGCTTAATCTTAGGATGAAACAAAATATAAGTGGTCGATACCTCAGGTGTCGGCCATTTTTCGTTTGCTTCAGTTGGTCTAAAGTTCACAGATTTTATTATATTTAGATTGCTAATAAAAAAGACTTATGAATCAAGAATTGAATCAATCGATGGAAAATAAAATGAGCAAGACTTTATTATTTGTTTGTTTAGGAAATATTTGTCGTTCTCCAAGTGCTGAAGCAGTTATGAATTCTGTTATTGAAAAAGCAGGTAAGTCATCTTATTTTAAATGTGACTCAGCTGGCATTATTGGTCATCACGAAGGTGCAAGAGCTGATGGTAGAATGCGTACTCATGCTGCTCGTCGTTCCTATGATCTTACAAGTATCTCTCGCCAATTCAGATCTAAAACAGATTTTGATGAGTTCGATTTGATTATTGGTATGGATGATCAGAATATAAAAGATTTACAATCTCAAGCCAGAAATGAGTCTGATTTGAAAAAGATCGTTAATATGACAGATTATTGTTCGAAATACAAGCACTACAAGACAGTTCCTGACCCATATTATGGAGGTGAAGCTGGTTTTGAGTTGGTTTTAGACTTACTTGAAGATGCTTGTGATGGCTTATTAAATCATTTGGATGGAAAACTATAGAACAGTTATAGCAAAGGTTGAAGATTGGGCAGGACAAAAAGTATTGTCCACAAAATCGATTGGTGGTGGCTGTATCTCAAAAGCAGAGTTGCTTACTTTCGAAAAGGGGAGTACCTGTTTTATGAAAATGGCTTGTTCTGCTCCTGATGTATTTGAAAAGGAGGTCAGAGGTTTGAATGAGCTAAAAAAAGCAGGATGCATTCGTGTACCTGAAGTTCTATTTTTTGATCAGGATTGTTTGCTTTTAGAGCAAATTCATATAGGTAAGCAAGGTTATGACTTCTTTTCCAACTTCGGTAGACTGTTGGCGCATTTGCATCAATATGGTGCGCTCCGTTTTGGTTTCCCTCAAGATAATTACATTGGAAAAACACCTCAGATTAATACCTGCAATAAGGTTGAGGCTGAGAACTGGTGTGATTTTTATTACAATAAGCGCTTGCTTTATCAATACAAACTTGCTGAAGAAAAAGGCTTAGTGGGACCAGAGTTGAAAAATGGTTTTATTCTATTGGAAAATAGAATAGAAGAGATATTAGAGGGGAGTGAGGAAAAACCAGCCTTATTACATGGTGATTTATGGTCAGGTAATTTTTTATGCGATTCACAATCACAGCCTTGTTTAATTGATCCGGCAGTCTATTATGGGCATCGCGAAGCTGAAATTGCCATGACAAGACTTTTTGGAGGATTTGATGCCAGTTTTTATTCCAGCTATCAGAAAACCTATCCTCTTCCAGAAGGATACGATTATCGACAAAATATCTATATGCTTTACCATGTCCTAAATCATCTTAATTTGTTTGGAAACAATTACTATGGTCAGGCTGTGAAATTACTATGGTCATACCTCGATTAATTCCCATTTTAGATACAGATCAAACAATTTCTTTTAGGTGTAAAACATTGAATTAAGTCAGTGATAATGCCTTAAAGTGAACTTTTAACCCGCTGCAAAATAAAAAACGATTTTCTTATCTTTATTTATAGGCAGAAATGCCTGAAATGACTAGATTTGCAGGATATTCATATAAATAAGATGGAGAAAATTCAAGATATACTATCAAATGCTAAGTTGCATTTTGAGGCCGAAGAGTTTAAATTAGCACAAAGTTATTATCAAAAGGTTGTTGATTTAGATCCAAATCATATAGAAGCTAATTTCATGATTGGAGAGATTCATCATCAATTAGGTGATATGGCAAAAGCCTTGAGTGCATATATTAAAGTTAGTGATCTTCAGCCAGATCATGCTAAAGCAAATGTAAAGATTAAGATGATCAACACCATACTTGATTATTTTAATAAGGATATGCATAATCCTTAGCCATTATTTATCTAAAATAGATAAGTATTGAGTTATTAGGAATATAGGAGAGTGAGTTTATTATACGAGCATTTAGGATGTTAAAGTCTGTATTTAAAAGATTTAGGCTTTTTTAACTAATTTTGGTTCTTTCTGAATTATAAAACCGATCAGGATTTATAGTTATTTTTCGGTAATTAATTATATATTTGGAGAGGACGTAAGCCTAATCAGTGCTAGTTATAATAGCGAAGAACTCAAAATTAGATCAATTTATGTCATCGCAAATAAGAGAGAATTTACAGAAATTTTTCGTTTTAGGTGTATCATATCGTAAAACGGCTTTGGATGTAAGAGGACGTTTTTCATTAACCCAAATGGATCAGGAAGCTTTGCTTCGAGATGCTAAAGAATATGGAGTTGATGGCATAATCGTTTTATCCACTTGTAATAGAACAGAAATCTATGCCCATACTTCGGACATGGATCTAGTCACTAAATTATTCCTAAGTTACTGTAAAGGCAACGAAAAAGATTTCCGATATAATGGTTATACCATTCAGGGAAGTGATTGTATCAAGCACCTTTATCAAGTGTGTTCTGGTATCGATTCACAGATTGTCGGTGACTTCCAGATTGTAGGGCAGGTGAAAAATGCCTATCAATTGTCTGAGAATTATCAGATGATTAACTCATTCCTAAATCGACTTTTTTCCTTTGTATTTAAAGCTAGCAAAAAGATCAAAAATGAAACTGAATTAAGCCGTGGTGCTGCTTCTGTTTCACATGCTGCCGTACAGTATATTAAAGATAAAGTTGCTGATTTGGAATCGGCAAACTTTTTACTTTTTGGTACAGGTGAGATTGGAAAGGATACCTGTAGTAATTTGGTAAAACACATGGAGAATCGCTCACTGACTCTGGTGAACCGAAATGTGGAGAGAGCTGAAGCATTAGCTAAAAAATTCGATATTAATTATCGCGCTATGTCGCACTTAACCGAAGAAGTTAATAAGGCTGAAGTGATTATTGTAGCGACTGGAGCCCCTCATCCAACTCTGCTGTTGGAACATTTTGAAAATACAAAAGATTGTAAGCTGATTCTTGATTTATCGGTGCCTCGTAATGTGGATACCGCAATTGATTCTTTAGAAAATGTTTTGGTTATTTCTGTTGATGAACTTTCAGAGCATACTTCTGAAGCTATGCAACAGCGCTTAACTTGTATCCCTCAAGCTGAAGAAATTATTGATGATTCAATTCGTGAATTCTACGGTTGGTTGGAAGTTACTTTCTTGTCTCCAGTGATTGTCGCTCTAAAGGATAATTTGAATAAAATTCGAGATAAAGAGTTAGAATATCACCGAGCGAAGATGAGTGATGATGAATGGAAACGTGTTGAGAAGATTACTTCAAACCTAATGAATAAGATTGCCAGAGCTTGTATTAGTCATCTTAAAGATCATCATAAAACACAATCAAGTCCTATGGAAACCTTGAATATGATTTTTCAGGATCCTGAATCAAATTAAAATATTTTTATTAAAATTTAGAGCTGTATAAATACGTTTATATGGCTTTTTTTTGCACCTTAGGTGAACTAAATACAGGACTGGATTTTTCAATATAATTGACAGTTTCTGATTCAATCATTAGCATTATTTAAACGAAATTTAAGTCGTGAAAGGTGCTTAAAAACAACAAGCTTGACTATGTCCCTTAAGAAGAAATTAATTGTTGCAACTCGCCCTAGCCTATTGGCATATACCCAAACCATGCAGACTGTAGAACTTCTACAAAAGGCTAATCCAGATATCGAATTCGAAGTGAAAAAGTTTAGTACACAGGGCGACCGTGTATTAAATCGTTCATTGACTGAATTTGGAACGACAGGTTTGTTTGTAAAGGAATTGGAACATGCCCTTTTAGAAGGTGAGGCCGATATCGCGATTCACAGTCTGAAAGATGTACCTAGTTTTCATCCAGAGGGATTAAAGTTGGTGGCTTATCCTGAGAGAGAAGATTCTCGTGATGTGTTTTTAACTCGCGACGGTGTTTCTATTGATGATATGCCTCAGGGCTTCGTTTTGGGTACAGGATCTCCACGTCGAAGAGTGCAATTGTCAGATGTTAGACCAGATGCAAATTTTAAAGATATTCGTGGTAACATACATACGCGTATACAGAAATTGCAGGATGGCGAATACGACGCTATCATTTTAGCTGCTGCTGGTATGAATCGCATGGGAATAGGATTTGACGAGGAGATGCTAATAGATGTGGATCTATGTATTCCAGCAATTGGGCAAGGCGCTCTCACCATTGAAACTCGCGACAATGATCTTGAGTGTATTGCCATAGTTGAAAAGGTAAATCATAAGCCAACTCAACTTGCAGTATTGGCTGAACGTGCTTTTATGGCTGAGATTGAAGGGGGATGCAAGTTTCCTTTAGCTGCTCATGCTGTAGTCGATGCTAAACTTATGAATATGATTGCTGTAGTTGGCGATTTAAAATCAGGAGATTTTATCGTAGAAAGCATTGAAGTTCCTATAGAGGATTCTGTAGCAAAATCGGCAGAACTAGCTCGTAAGATGAAAGCCATTTGCGCTGAAAAAGGCATCAATTTTTATCAGTAAGATAAATCGAATAATATAGCTTTTGGATTCTAAAGATGGAACCCATAGATGAATTAATTATTAAACTATAAACACAATATAAGATGAGTTTACGTCCATTATTTCCTCAAACACGACTAAGAAGAAATCGTTATAGCAAAGTTATACGTAATATGGTTGCTGAGACATCACTTTCTGTTGATGATTTAATCATGCCACTTTTTGTATGTCCAGGCGAAAAGGTTAAGAATCCTATTAAGTCGATGCCAGGTAACGATCAGTTATCAGTTGATATGTTGGTTGAGAAATGTAAAGAATTGCACGCAGCTGGTGTAAAATCGGTATTGCTTTTTGGTATTCCTGAGTCGAAAGACGAGGATGGAACAGTAGCGACACACGAACATGGTATCGTTCAGAAGGCGACACGTGCCATTAAGTCTGAATTGCCAGAAATGTATATCATCGCTGATATTTGTAACTGTGAATATACAACCCACGGACATTGTGGAACCATTATCGATGGTGATGTTGATAACGACAGTACTTTGGTAACACTTTCGGCACAAGCTGTATCGTTGGCTGAGGCTGGTGTTGATATGGTAGCACCTAGCGACATGATGGACGGGAGAATTGCTCATATGCGTTCGGCTTTGGATGAAAACTGTTTCGAGAAAATGCCTATCATGGCTTACTCAGCTAAATATGCGTCAGGTTTCTATGGCCCATTTAGAGACGCGGCTGATTCTGCACCTCAGTTTGGTGATAGAAGCACATACCAAATGGATCCTCGTAACAGCGATGAAGCGATTCGTGAAGTTGAGATGGATATTGCTGAAGGCGCTGATATCGTAATGGTAAAGCCAGCTTTAAGTTACCTTGATGTGATTTACCGTACTAAGCACGAGTTTAATATACCTGTTGCAGCTTATAATGTAAGTGGAGAATTCTCAATGGTAAAGGCTGCTCAAGAGAGAGATTGGATTGATGGCAATCGTGTAATGATGGAGATTATGACATCGATTAAGCGCGCAGGTGCTGATATCATTATCACTTACCACGCACAGGAAGTGGCTGAGATTTTAAACAAACGATAAATTTAAGTTTTCTGTTATCGGTTTCCAATTGCCCGCTTTTTGATAAGCGATATAACTTTGACAACTGATAACTTTTGATAACCGATAACTAACAATATGACAAATTCAATTTTTCTAGATACAATCAATGGCATTAAGCGTGAGAGACCACCCGTGTGGTTCATGCGTCAGGCCGGAAGGGTTTTACCATCTTATATGAAACTACGCGAAAGCCATGGTTTTAAGCATATGATGGAGGATCCTAAATTAGCGGCAGAGGTAACTTTGCTTCCAATTCACGATTTGGGTGTTGATGCAGCCATTCTATTTTCTGATATTCTTGTGATTCCAGAGGCTTTAGGCATGGAATTAAGTTTCGAAGGAAAAGGTCCAACATTTAAAACGGCACTTAAGGATGTGGAAGATCCTTTGAATTTCCTTAAAGATATGCCTGAGCGATTGGAGCATATTTATAAGGCTATCGATGTGATTTTAGCGACTAAACCATCTGAAATTCCTTTGATTGGATTCTGTGGTGGACCATTAACCACTTTGTGTTATATGTTCCAGGGGTTTAGTCAGAATTTGAATTTCCCTGATTTTGTTCCTGCGATTTACCGCGATAAGGCAACTATGAAAAAGTTGGTGACTCGTATCACTGAGATGAGTATCCATTATGCATTGAAGCAAGTTGAGCATGGCGTACAGGCTTTTCAGTTGTTCGAAACGCATGCAGGCTTAATTCCTATTGAATTGTACAAAGAGGTGTTCTTACCATCGGTAAAAGCTATTCTTGGTGCGGTACGTGCAAAAGGTGTGAAAACCATCTACCTACCTAAAGGATTAGGAACAGGTATTAATATGGTGAATCACGATTTGTGTGACTGTGTGAGTGTCGATTGGCAAACTCCATTGCACGAGGTTCGTAAAATTGTTGGAGAGGATATGATTCTCCAGGGAAACTTTGATCCTAGAATACTACTTGCTGATAAGAATGCAATTGACCAGCAATTCGAATACCATTTGAACTATGGTCGTAAAGATCATAAATGGATCTTCAATCTGGGACATGGTTTATTACCGAATATCCCTGTTGAAAATGTGAAATACTTGATTGAGAAAGTGAAAACTTCTGATTGGGGGAGATAAACCTCACTCAATTCTATAAATACAAAGCCGACTTTAACGAGTCGGCTTTTTTTGCCTACATTTTTGTTGCTGAAGATCACGACAGATGGAATTAGGTATTTTATATTACCATCTTATTTAAAGATAATATAACTTTAAGTGAAGTTTGAAAATCCGTCATATTTCATAATCTTAAAATGAATAATTGATAATAAAACTTAATACTATAATATAATGGAAAATCTAAATCTTTATGCTGTTTTACTTGGCGGCAAAATTCGCGGAAATCATTTAATGGAGGATCACCATCTTGTTTTTGTTGTTGCAGAAAGTGAAGAGGAAGCTAGAAAATTATCGAAGAGCAAGTGGGATGCAGAAGACATACATATTGATGGCACACAAAAACTGAACATTGTTGATGGTTATCAAATAACTTTAGAAAAAGCCAGCAAAGAAGATGATGATTTTCAAGTTAATCCTGAATACTCTGCCTAGAAAATGCACATCGCATAACATACGATCATAGTTATATCTTGTCTTTTATAAATGTTGAGCCCTGAATATACTAAAGATTTTGCCTTTGAGCGCACTATCCTAAATTTGCAATAAGCACCAGATGATACGAAGTTTTATATTAGAAGATGCCAAAGAAATAGCGGAGATATATAATTACTATATCCTTAATTCAGTTGTGATTTTCGAGGAAATACCTGTTTCTGCAGAAGAAATTGAAGCACGTTTAAAATCGATCACTTCAAAATTCCCGTGTATAGTCTATGAAGTAAATGAACGAATAGCAGGTTATTCTTATGCCAGTGAATGGAAGTCAAGATGTGCCTATAAGCACTCTGCTGAAAACACTATATATTTAAAAAAGGGTGAAGAAAATAAAGGAATTGGCTCTATTCTATATCAGGAATTAATCTTCTGATAAAAGAGAAAAGATCATCTGGCGTCCGTTCCTTGCTGAGTTCAGATTAAATCTCTGATATAGGTTTCCATTCGCTTGAAATGGGAACCTTTCCAATACAGTTTATCGCACTGTTTGCAATAAAAAAATGCATTGAAGATTCTGAAAATGTCTTCCTCAACTCTATTCCTGATTTCCTCCTTATCTGTTTTTACAAGACTTGTGTTGCATGTGATGCAACGGGTAAAGGATTTAAATTGGCTTCTCAGGTCAAACTTATCGACAACCTCCCTTAGCTGCTCATGTTTTTCGGTAGACCTGACGAAATAACCATGACTAATTTCTTTGGATCTCAGCAAGGATTTATCCCGTGTGAGAATAATCCGTTTTTCCTTTTTGGCAACAGCAATAATTTCATCATCGCCGATATCCGATCTGTAAAGGGTGTCGAATCCAAGCATTCTAAGGTACTTTGCCAGTTTACCCAAATGGGTATCCACAACAAAAAGGGTGGTTCGCAAGGCTGTTTTTCTCACTTTTGTGATTACTGAAACATCCAGAGTTTCAAAAACCGGATAGACGGAAATGTAATCACACTCGCTAAGCTTGTGCTCAAAATCGGCTGATGTTCCATTGACGAGTATCATGTCTACCTCAGATAGAGGGACGCCGAGAGATTCGATGGTTTCACGAACAGTAATAGGCGTTTTGAAAGCGTGAACAAAGGCTTTTTGTTTCCGATTGAGAGTCAGAAAATCGTTTAGTTCGGCATAAAAACGGAATGTGAATTCTTTTTTTATGCCTTCACTGTCAGGTTTATTTGTTGCAGATCGGGTCATCTTTCATTCTTTTAAATCTCACCTCTCAATCTGGTTGATTGGTTAATTTACTGGTTTTCGAGGTTTGTTATAGGAAGAGTATACTTTTGCGACTATTGATTGGCACACAAGCTGAGCCTTATAAAGTTACTACTATTCCTTTTTAGATTCTGACTTTGATTGC
>NZ_JBFFKR010000027.1:0-26462 GCF_041555295.1 Ancylomarina sp.
ACATAAAAACGGGAATTTAACTGATGTGTCATACAATGCTTCCGTTTATAAAGATGATAAAGGAAATGTTCTCGGAGTTTTTGCGGCAGCTCGCGATGTTACAAATCAAAAATGGGTAATAGAGTTAAGAAAAGCCAATAAAGAACTTGCTTCTCAGAATGAAGTGAAAGAAAAACGAGCAGCTGAACTAGTCATTGCAAACAAAGAGCTTGCTTTTCAAAATGAAGTAAAAGAAAAAAGAGCAGCTGAATTAATCATTGCCAATAAAGAACTTGCCTTTCAAAATAATGAGAAAGAAAAACGGGCAGCCGAGTTAATTATCGCCAATAAAGAGCTTGCTTTTCAAAACAAAGAAAAAGAAAAACAGAAAATTGCAACAAAAGAACTAGAAGCATTCAACGATGAGATCGAATCAGATTCTCAATATACACTAAGTCTTATTGAAGCAAGTCTTGATCCATTGATTACTATAAATATCGAAGGTAAGATAACCGATATGAATGAAGCTTTGACTAAAATTACAGGGCTGACACGTGAGAAATTAACTGATACTGACTTTCTTGATTATTTTACCGAACCACAAAAAGCACGTGAAGTTTATTTAGAAGTTTTCGCTAAGGGATCTGTTGCAGATTCACCACTTACAATTCGCCATAAAAAAGGTAAGCTGACCGATGTATTATTCAACGGATCGGTTTATAAAGATGAAGATGGAAATGTTGACGGAGTAGTGATCGTTGCAAGAGATGTTACCGAACAAAAAAGAATTGCCACAGAACTCACAGAGGCTATCGTATTTGCCGAAATGGCAACATTGATTGCTGAAGAAGCAAAGAGTAACGCTGAAAAAGCCACACTGGTTGCTGAAGAGGCTGTAAAAGCAAAACAGCTATTTTTATCAAATATGAGTCATGAAATTCGCACGCCTATGAATGCGATTATTGGATTTACCAAAGTAATGCTTAAAACTGAATTGTCTGAAAAACAAGAAGAATATCTAAAAGCCATAAAAACAAGTGGTGATGCATTAATAGTCCTTATAAATGATATCCTCGATTTGGCAAAAGTAGATGCAGGAAAAATGACTTTTGAGCAAATACCGTTCAAAATGTCTCTGTCTATAGCAGCAATGCTGCATCTTTTTGAAAATAACATTCATGAAAAAAATTTAAAATTAGTAAAAGACTACGATACCAATATTCCTGATGTGCTCGTTGGCGACCCGGTTAGATTACATCAAATCATTTTAAATCTGGTGAGTAATGCCGTAAAGTTTACTTCAAAAGGAAAAATTACAGTTAGTATTCGATTGATCGATGAAGATGAAAAGAAAGTAACTATTGAATTTACAGTTTCTGATACTGGAATTGGAATACCTGAAGATAAAATAGAAAAGATTTTCGAGAACTTTCAGCAGGGAACCTGTGGCACTTCACGTTTGTTTGGAGGAACTGGTTTAGGTCTTGCCATTGTTAAACAATTAGTAGAAACGCAGGGTGGTAGTATTCATGTATCAAGCAAAATTAATGAAGGTTCTACTTTTGGTTTTACATTAAGCTTTCAGAAAACAAAGGCTAAAGCGGATTTTGAACCAGAAATAGCTGAATTGAACGATGACCTTAAAAATATAAAAGTATTAGTGGTTGAAGATATTCCTCTCAATCAATTACTGATGAAAACGCTCTTGGATGATTTTGGGTTTGAATGCGATATTGCTGCTAACGGGAAAATTGCTATCGAGAAAATGCAAACCAAACTGCACGATATTATTTTGATGGACTTGCAAATGCCAGAAATGAATGGATTTGAAGCTACCGAATATATTCGGAACAAAATGAATTCCACTATCCCTATTATTGCCTTAACGGCGGATGTTACTACTGTTGATTTGGCCAAATGTAAATCTGTTGGAATGAATGATTATATAGCAAAACCTGTCGACGAAAGACTATTGTATAGTAAAATGGTTGGCCTGATAAAAATGAATACCAATAGTATAGAACCTGAAAAAAACAGATTAAACCCTAGTGAAGATAATAAATGTACTGACTTAGGTTATTTAAATCGCAGGACAAAATCCAATCCCGCACTAATGATGCAAATGATTTCACTTTATCTGGAACAAACCCCACCTTTAGTTAGTGCAATGAAACAAGGTCTGAGGAATAAAGATTGGGAATACCTCTACGCAGCTGTGCATAAAATGATACCATCATTTTCAATGATGGGTATTAGTACCGATTTCGAAGACATGGCAAAAAAAGTACAGGAATATGCAAGCACACAGCAACAATCAGAAGGAATACCTGAAATGGTTTTGCAACTTGAAAGTATTTGCGTGCAGGCATGTGAAGAGTTAAAAGAAGAGTTTAATGCAATTAAAACACGAAATGATGAATAAAGATAACAGAATCAAAATTTTCCTGGTTGATGACGATGCTTTGTATCTAAAATCATTGGAAATAGATTTTCTGCAACAGGCCGATTTTACTATTGAAACATATGCGACAGGCGAAATTTGTTTAGAGAATTTATCACACAAGCCTGATGTTATCATTTTAGATTATCATCTTGATGGCATTGATAAAAATGCAATAAATGGAATAGAAACATTGGATAAAATAAAATCTTTCGATCCTGACATTCCTGTTGTAATGCTATCATCTCAGGATAAAATTGATGTAGCTATTAATTGCATGCACCACAAAGCTATTGATTATGTAGTGAAAAGCGAAACGGCCTTCATGCGTTTACAAAAAATTATTACAACTATTTTTACTTATAAAAAAATGGAAAAAGAATTGAGTTGGTATATGGAGCGGATGTAATCCTTTTTTTTTTAAAAAAAACTATCACAAAATTTATAAAAGCACTAACCTGTGCAGTCGATAGCAATTATTATAATTTGCTTCGTTTGTAGTTGTCTGTTAAGCAACGCTCTCCTGCATGTTAGATAATATTTACTTCAGAATTTCAATAAGTGTGAATGATATAACTTTATTCTAAAGTTATGTAACACTTTTTATGACTAATACACTGACCTTTGTATCTAGAGAATTCAATGATAAAATATATTTAGAATACAATGGCTACTACATCCGAATTACCACGAAACTGGGAAGATCAAAAAGTTAAACTAAAACAAAAATTTGCTGTACTTGTAAACAATGATTTATTGTTTGAAGAAGGTAAAAAAGAAGCATTACTGGAAAGACTTCAGATTAAGTTAGGCAAAACAAAAGAAGAAGTACAAAATATTATTGAATTGCTGTAATCACAATTAGTTTAAGTGAGATACACCTCCATTACTTCCGTACATCTGTCGGAACAGGATGATTGTCAGATTAAGTTCTGACAATTCAGGGAAGTTTTTTATCCTTGAACGACATTGAATTAGAATACTGATTTTCCCATAATATGTGAACAATGTAACTTTTATTAAAAGTTGTATAACACTCTCCACAGCTATTGATCTTAGCTTTGTTCTTTAATATTTTTTCACACACATTAATACAATTTAATATGAAAATTAAAAATCTATTACCAGCTTTTGCGATAGCATCAGTTGTTTTAATAACCAGTTGCAATAAAGATGAAACGGAAACTAGCAATCCAATTGTAATTCCAGTTCAAACAACAGTTCAAACAACAATTTCACTTGATGGAGCATCTAACTTTGCTATTCTTGCAGGTTCAGAAATTACAAACACGGGAGCAACTGTTATTACTGGTGATATTGGATTAAGTCCTGGTACTTCAATAGGGGGATTTCTTCCAGGAATTTTGAACGGAACACAGCATATCAATGATGCAATAGCAAATCAGGCTAAACTTGATATAGTCGATGTCTATAATGATATTGCAGCAAGAACATGTACCGATGTAGTAACATTGTCAGGAAATATTGGTGGACTTACACTTACTCCCGGACTTTATTTTTCTACTTCATCCTTATCTATTTCATCAGGCGACCTTACTTTTGATGCACAGGGAGATGCAAGTGCCGTATTTATAATGCAGATAGCATCAACACTTACTACAACATCAGGTCGTAAAGTTATTCTTAGTGGAGGTGCACTAGCATCCAATATTTTTTGGAATGTGGGTAGTTCTGCAACTTTTGGAACGACATCTGTAATGAAAGGAACTATTTTAGCTACCGAGTCAATAACCTTCAATACAGGAGCAACACTTGATGGCCGTGCGTTAACAAGAATTGGCGGAGTTACTTTGGAAGGTAACACTATCGTAAAACAGTAAGCATTTACAAAATACTTAAACGAGCCGCCTCAAAAGGACGGCTCTTTTTTTATTCGATTGAATAAGATATCAGTTGATAATTTAATTCGAGGCTATCAGGTCATGAAAGCTATTCATAACAACATCATGATTTATAAATATTACTCCTGAAAATGTGTGAATGATGTAACTTATTGTTAAAGTTGTGTAATGAGCAATTTTTCAAGCCTAAGTACCTTTAATCAGGTGATAAATACACTTGCCATTAAAAAAAACATTATCATGAAAAAAACTTTTATTGATGCCATATGCCAATCTATAGCAGCTAATCTAAAATTACTTCCTTGTATCATTACCATAGGATTCTTTAGCTTAGGGGCATCGGCAAATCCTAGATTGGCATCAAAGCAGCAGATTGGTATGTTTAAAAACTCTACGCTTTGTGTGGTACTTGAAAATGGTACTATTACATATAATATACTTATAAAAGAAGCCGTTGAGAAATACTGGAAATCTACCGACTTTGTATTTATTAGTCAAGAAGAGTTTAATCAGCGTCACTTTGACTCGAAGTATTCTTTTTTAGTACTGATGAAAGGTGTTTTTGACAATGACCCAGATGGGGTGAGTTATAATTACCTTAGCCTTGTATTGGGCGATAAATCAACCGATCTTACTAACATGCCTGAATTGTGCAGTTTTCCTGTTTCGTACTGTGATGACAATACTATGGATTTTGGATATGTAATTCCAGCAATGGTTAAATTCATGCAGAAACATGCTTTAAATCTTGAATCACACCGTTTTATGATATCACTGAGAGGATTAAAATATTACAATGGTTCATCAAGCTTTAAAGATAAGGTATTGTTATTAAACAAAGATATGATGGCTTTAGACGCCGATTCACCTGAAAAAATAAAATCGACATATCCCTATTATGTGAAATTTCTAAATGGAGATGAAATTGAAAAAGAAATAGCATCCGATCCTTCTAATGCCTTATTTAATTTTCATGTTGGTCCGGCACAGGAAGACGCTGCAGGAAAATGTTTTGAAATGATTTTTGATGTATATGGAAACCTGTATTATTACAATTCACGCAAAATCACAAATGAAAACAAGGATGGTTTTAACCTGAAGGATTTCAGAAGACTATAGATAGCGAAACATAACTTACTAAATACCTGCATTTTGCAAAAAAAAAAAAAAAATAAATTCATGTGAATGGGTGTTTTCCATTATTTCTTAATCTTAATATGAAGAAAAAAACATTTTAAAATTTAAAACTATGAGAATCCTGATAATTGGAATTTTTTCATTTATTGCGTGGTCGACATTATCAACTTTCGTTTACGTTTGTAAGATTAAGGGACTGTGCGATGAACAGGTTACTATGCAGAATAGTGAAGTTAACAACGACAGCATTGTTAATGAAACAATAGTAAAGCCTTTGGAACAGCAGGCCATTGTGCCAAAAGACCTAACAATCTGTTTTGAATTTGATAATTCAGAATTTAGTTCAAATAGCATCGCAGAAAAATATTTTGATGAGTCTAATGCCTATTTGAATCAAAATACACAAGCAAGGCTGGAAATTATAGGACATACCGATGCCATAGGTACCAATACCTATAATAATGCTTTAGGCTATCGAAGAGCGCAAAGTATGCAGCGTTATTTTGAAACTAAAGGTATGATTGGAGATAAGATTACTATTATATCAAAAGGAGAGAGTGAACCTGCCGATAATAATGATACAAAAGATGGAAGAGCAAATAACAGGAGAGCATTACTAACTATTAAACAATAAAAACATGAACTATTTACAAATACTCTTAATGCAATCAAAAATGGCAGCAGGCTTTGAAATCATTGCAATGTTGTTGGTAGCTGTTGTCATTGGGTTTGTCACTGCCTGGTTTTATGCGAAGTCCGTTAACGAAAAGCGAATAGCAAAATTAGAGTCAGAAACAAATGAAAACAAAAAAGAAGCAGAAAAACTAAAAGAAGAAAAAAATAATCTGCAAAAAACCTTTGCTGAAAAGGAAAATGAAATAAAACAACTCATAAGGGAGGTCAAGGCACTTAAGTCACAAAATTTAGCGGCGGTTACAGAAACTGAGGAGGTAAAGCTAAAAAACGAAATAACAGAACAATTGCTTACAGAGGAGCTTGAAGAGTTGCCTAACCTTAGGCAAGGTATGCACTTGCTGGATTATAATAGTTTTGGAACCGCAACCGAGGAAGAAAAAGACGATCTGAAAATGATTAGTGGTATTGGACCTTTTATTGAGGAAAGACTGAATGCCTTAGATATTTATACCTTCAGACAAATAAGTAAATTTACTGCAAAGGATATTGAAATAATTGATGATGCTATTGAGTGTTTTGCAGGTCGGATTGAAAGGGATGAATGGATTGTACAAGCAGCAGAACTTGTGAATGATGAAGAAAAACAAAATGAACTCCTGCAGCGAATAAGAGCAAAAAAATCACTTATTTATTATGACCGAATTGGTATTGCAAAAAAAGAAGAGGCTGATGATTTAACTGAAATAAACGGAATTGGGGGTTGGATTAATAAAAAATTAAACGCACTTGATATTTATACCTTTAGGCAAATAAGTAATTTTAATAATGAAGATGTTGAAATCGTTACGGATGCTATTCAATTCTTCCCGGGAAGAATTGAAAGGGATGAATGGATACAGCAAGCCAGAGATCTTATCCGGATTGAAATCAGTAAGTCGGAACATCTTCAGCGCATCAGCGTTATGAAGAACAGAATTTATTACGACCGGTTAGGTGTTGCTCACAAACACCATGCTAATAACTTAACTCTGATTAAAGGCATAGGTAACTGGGTTGAAGAAAGTCTCAATGCACTTGAAATATATACGATTAAACAAATAAGTCAGCTTACAGCAGAAGATATAGTAATTATATCTGATATTTTAGAAATCTCCCCAAATCGAATTAATCAGGATCATTGGGTTGAACAGGCTATTAAACTTACACAAGCCAGTCAAAAAAAGAATGTCGATAATGTGATTGATTAATAATTACAATTTGATTTTTAAATACTACCTGTCGGGATATCAAATCCCGGCAAGTTTGGTGTTTTAACCCGCATTATTCATCAAATTTAATAAAGTTGAATATAAATGCGGGTTGCTAGATTCCCTGAACAAATATCAATGAGTCTACTCCTGAAAAATAATTTTTTAGCCGGAGTTTGAAAAGTACAAGTAGTTGTAGCAGATATATACTGACTGGTTAACCACTACTAAAATACAAAATCAGTAACAGTTACCTTGGTTATGCAAAGCTAAGGGAACGATCGGATGTTCGAAGATCACTCGGCCGCACTTAAGTTTGAGATAATTAAAGAAGTTATTTAAAAAGTAGCCTTGAATTTCTTTATTCGTAAATTAAATTTAAGGCACTCATGAAGTCGGGTTTATTCGCAAAGCTCATGAGCTCGCAAAAGCTGGTTAGGGCGGATAGCCCAATTAATAAATTTATTTAGGACAACATTGCTATAAAATAAAGAAAGTCACAACTTAAAGCTGTGACTTTTTTTATATCTATCCCCGCCAAAGCGACTCTGAAATTCAATCTCTACACAGACTTGCATCAGCCTTACTCCTGCTTGTTTCAGTATTTTAACTAGATATTAATTCTCAAGCTTTATCTCACTTAATCGTTTTTCACATCTATCCTCAGCATATTTAGTAGTTTGCTCTAATTCTTCTTTAACTTCTAATGAAATAGAACTCTCCATTATCACATCCATCGCTTTTTGACCAAATACAAAAGCTACTTTAAAGGAATGATCTCTTGGCAGGAAATAGATAATCGCTCTTTTCTTGTCTTTAATCCTATAGGACCATCCATATTTTTTCTCTGGATAATTCTAATCTAAAAGTCCTATAGATTTGTGGTATTATGTTACTTTTTCTTTAACTCTATTTCTTATGTATACTTAAACTTCAAATAGCTTGTTCGAAGGAACACTGGAGGCAAAAACTTACAAAAATGTCGTTATTAGTATTAAATACAAGCTCGTTGAAAAATATTATTACCAGTACTCATATTACGAAATTCATAGAATTAAATAATGAGAGGAATTCGATAAACTATCCCATTATTTATATAATGCCTTAAATCCAAAGGAAACATAAGATATGTCCAATTACCTAAACCCTCATAAATGACTTCTCACTCTTACATTTAATAACCTATGGCTGATTGTTATCAATCAGTTTGTTACTAGGTAGCAGGTGGTGAGATCTCTCGGGATAAGGGAATACGCTTTCATCATGTTCTTCCAGATTTACTCTATGGGATTACGGTTGACTTTAGGGATTTCCCAATCCATTGCTCAGTTACCCTCCCAAACAAGCCTTAAATCTGGTTTCTGTTCGTTTGAACCTTGATTTTGCTGATGGCTTCCTTCAGATTTGCAGTCACCCACAACACCCTTGACAATCGCTAATACTTCCTATCAACTTGGCGCATACAGGGATTGCACCCTGCTGGCTTATTACCATGCACGACGTACAAAAATACCCCCTGGGGATAAATCCAGGGGGTAAATAAAACTCAATTATTAAATAGTCATTAGGCTTTTGGCTCAATTACTAAAAGCAAATCGCCTTTAGCAACAGAATCGCCAGTCTCACATTTAATCTCTTTTACAGTACCTGCTGCTTTAGCGTCAAGATTATTCATCATCTTCATTGCTTCAAGTACTACTAGTGCATCTCCAACTTCAACTTCATCACCAACTTTTACCTTGTACTCTATAATCATACCTGGAATTGGTGCAACAACACTACCTGTCGCAAATTCGTCTTTACCAGCTTCCTTTTTCTTACGACCTTTAAATTGAGGTGCAGCTGGACCATTAGGGTCATTAATTTCTACAGTAAAGGTTTCGCCATCAACAGTAACTTCAAGCTCACGACCACTACCTTTTCCTTTAGAAGTCAATTCTCCGGAAAGGGCTTTTCTTACAAGCTCCTCTTCTTTTTCAACTTCTGCCATAGTTTTAGCTTTGACATCTGCTGGTACTTCTTCCAAACCATATTTCCATTTCAAGAAACGTTTTCCTGTAATAGGATAAAGTGCACATAAAACTTCGTCATCGATATCTTTAGCAAGACCTCCGAATTCAGTTTTAACATCTTCCATCTCTGGCTCAAGAATAGATCCTGGACGAGCTGTAATAGGCTCTTCTCCTCGAGGATAACCTTTAAGGGCTTTCTTTTGAACTTCAGGATTAATCGGATGAGTCGTTTTACCATACAATCCGAAACAAAGGTCTTTTACTTCCTTAGTAATTTGTGCATATTCTCCTTCATAAGAATCGAATAATACATTATTTACTGTTTGTACACCAACAATTTGAGATGTAGGCGTAACCAATGGAATGTTACCAAGATCTTTACGAACTTTAGGAAGTAAACGATATACTTCTGGTAATTTATCCAATGCATCCATAGCTTTCAACTGATTAACTAAGTTAGAAAGCATTCCACCTGGAGTTTGGTGTAATAATACATTGATATCAGTAGTAGCATACTTAGGGCTATTGTCTAAGTGCTTATATTTAGGAATGTATTTCTCCATTTCACCAGCAATAGCATTAATTTTATTAATGTCCATTCCCGAGTCACGGTTTGTGCCTAATAATGACATAATCATTGGCTCAACAGCAGGATGAGAAGTACGGTAAGCATATGGTCCGATACATGTATCAACAATATCAACACCAGCCTCTATAGCTTTAAAGATAGCTAAGTCACCCATACCAGAAGTAAAGTGAGTATGTAAGTTAATTGGTGTATCAGTAAACTTCTTGATTTCACGTACTAAATTGTAAATATCATAAGGAGCTATCAATCCAGCCATATCCTTGATACAAACTGAATCTACTCCAAATGCGATAAGGTCTTTTACCTTATTAAGGTAATAGTCCATATTATAGACTTCACCACCTAAACGTGGCTCATTAAGTGTATAACATACAACACCTTGTAAGTGTTTGCCATTATCCTTAATAACCTTAGCTGCAGTTTCAAAATTTCTGAAATCATTCAAAGCATCGAAACAACGGAAGATATCCATACCATTATCGATTGATCGCTGAACAAAAGCTTGAACAACATCATCAGCATAGTTACGGTATCCTACCACATTCTGCCCACGAAGAAGCATAGAAAATGGTGTTTTAGGCATATGCTTTTTCAATACTCTTAAACGCTCCCATGGATCTTCACCCAAGAAACGGTGCATGGTATCAAAAGTAGCACCACCCCATGTTTCAACAGAATGATAGCCTGCATCATCAATCATTTCTGCAACAGGTAGCATATCTTCTGTACGACCGCGTGTAGCGAAAAGCGACTGGTGACCATCACGTAAACTTACGTCATTAATTTTAATTGGATTCTCAGCTTTCGGACGATCAATGTCGTAATTTAGTGGGGTCATCTGTAAAACCCCGTGCTTATCGTATATCATCTTATTATTTTTTTTGAATTAATCCTTTTCCCAATTAACCGGAAAATTTAATTATGCACTTCGTAGACTTCGACCACGTAGCTGTATCATCTTACGTTTGGTCATCATCATTTTAATGCCAGTACGAGCCCAAGAACCATTAGTCGAACTTTCAACTTTTAATGCTTCAGCTTTTTCTAATTCTATGTGGTGAGCAACTGCTATTAAAACTGCTTTTTTAATCTTTTCTTCTCGTGTCATAATTATTGATATAAATAATTAATTTATTAAAAGTCTTTATTACAATGGAATATTTCCGTGTTTCTTAGCTGGTAAAACCTCTGCTTTTGTATGCATAGCTCTCAATGCATCAATCAATCTTGAACGAGTTTCGCTAGGAAGAATGACATCATCGATATGTCCACGCTGAGCTGCTAAATAAGGAACGCTAAATGCATTTTCGTACTCCTTAATTTTCTCTTCAGTTTTGGCTTGTCTATCATCAGCAGCTGAAATTTCTTTTTTGTAAGAAGAAATAACTTCCACAGCTCCCTTAGCACCCATTACAGCAATTTCGGCAGTTGGCCATGCAAATACCATATCAGCTCCCAATGGCTTAGAACACATTGCCAAATAAGCTCCACCATAATCTTTACGTGTTACCACAGTAAATTTAGGTACAGTTGCTTCAGCATAACTCCACAGTAATTTCGCACCATGACGAATAATACCACCAAGCTCTTGCTGAACGCCTGGAAGGTATCCCGGAACATCAACAAATGTGATCAATGGAATATTAAAGGCATCACAAGTACGGACAAAACGACTGATTTTATCAGAAGCATCAATATCTAAACAACCTGCCTGAATCATTGGCTGATTTGCGATAATACCCACCGATTGATTGTCTAATCGACCAAAACCAACAATGGCATTCTCTGCATAGAGTTCATGCACTTCATAAAACTCACCTTGATCAAGAACTGATTCTAATACAGCCTTCATATCGTAAGGTGTTTTAGCATCGTCTGGAATCAACGTATCCAGATCCTCGCAAACACGCTCAGGATCATCTCCCATTGGTATTTGAGGAGTTCCTTCTAAATTATTATTAGGTAAATAACTTAAAATGTCGCGAATAGACTCAATTGTTTCTTCGTCTGAATCACAGGCAAAATGTGCATTACCACTTTTGGTATTGTGAGCCATAGCTCCACCAAGTTCTTCAAAAGTAGTTTCTTCACCTGTTACTGTTTTAATTACATAAGGAGATGTAATAAACATGTGACTTTGCTTTTTAACCATATATACAAAGTCAGTCATTGCTGGAGAATATACTGCACCACCGGCACAAGGGCCCATAATAGCAGAAATCTGTGGAATTACTCCGGATGCTCTTGAGTTACGCATAAATATGTCACCATATCCTTTTAGTGCATCAACACCCTCTTCTACACGTGCTCCACCAGAATCATTAAGTCCTACGATAGGAGATCCAGCACTTACAGCCAAATCCATGATCTTACAGATTTTTGCAGCATGCATTTCACCTAAAGAACCTCCTCGAGAAGTAAAATCTTGAGAGTAAGCAAATACCGATCGTCCATTCACTAATCCATGACCAGTAATTACGCCATCAGCAGGAATTTCTGTTGTTTCAAAGCCAAAGTTTACGCAACGATGTTCCACAAACATATCCAATTCTCTAAAACTTCCTTCGTCAAAAAGCAAGTTTATTCTTTCTCGTGCAGAAAGCTTCCCCTTGTCATGCTGCTTAGCAACACGAGCTTCTCCGCCCATCTTTTTAACTTCTTCTCTTTTTTTCTTTAAGAGATCTAATTTTTCAGATACCTTCATCTTTATATTTATTTTCAAGTAATTTGCTAAGAAAATCTCAAGGAGTTTCTTATCTACTTCAATTGCTATTAAATTTTAAACCTAAATATTTAAAAACCTGTTTATTTAGATTTCAATTTAGTTTAAAGAATTTTTTCATTATTGATGGACGAATATATATACTTTCATTGTAGATAAGAAACTGTTTTAAAACAGCACTTCATGTCCGTAAACGTTTGTATATCAATATACACTACCAGTCACACACATGCATCACTCTATATTTCAGGCAATTAAGATGCAATATGTGGCATTTATCATATTAGATCAAAATTTTATAGGAAATATTATACAACATATAGCATATGGGTGAAAATACCCATTATGGAAATCTTTCTATATCATTTTCTATAAAGGAAAGAGTACGTACAAATAACTCGCCTTCTAATATTTAATTCAAACAGTAACTAATAATCAACAAATAAGCTGTTAATGCGTATAATTAGCATTAACATCAAAGTGCTAATGATTGATCTTTGGTACAAATAAAAATCAAATCAGTGTGTCGATTGGCTTATAAGGATGAAGCGAAAAATTTAACATCTTGATTAAAAAATCAATGATTATGGCTAGCAAAAAAAAAAAATTTAGAGCACAGGGAGTAAGTTATTAGGATTCCTTATAAGGCATTATACATATAAGGATTTTTTTCTTTATTTAGTAACAAATACAATCACCTTTCCGCGGGTGAAGGAAAAATGACATCATCAGTAAAATCATTACTACGATTTGTGCTTCAATTGAAGTTCGATGATACTACCAAAAACTAGTCGTACTAATTTTAATAGAATTACAACACTCTATCTCTCAAAAAAACTACCGAGTGAACACAAATAATCAAACCAATACAAACAACAATAAATCAAGTTTCAATATATTTTTAAGAAACTCTCTCTCTTCGCTGACAGAAGCATTAAAGTTGAAAACTTGGGTCTTTGTTTTTGTAGCGATCTTAGTTTAGCTTAGAAATACAAATCCAAAATGATATTAGTATTCAATCACCTGCCCGGTAACGGGAACAGATACATGCCCCTGAACAACTAACCACTTATTGTATCGTTTCTCAAAAACCGAAGTCAACCTAAGACCTTCCAGATGAATAGCTTTCTAACCGGATAGAATTTCCAATTCAACATACAGCTAACCCATGCCACATTACCGATCCTGTTCAGCTTAACCGTTTTGTTATAGAATAGATTCAGAAGTATACCCCTGATTGGCATCAAAACGGAGAAAAAATTATGGTCCCAGTTTTGCGTAGCTTTAGAATTTTAGCGATGTCATCAGGCAAATGCCCCCCCCTTTAGTTTAAAAATCGTTTTAAAAGTCATTCTCATATAAACGCAATCTATTTTTAACAAATAATATTTCATTTTGCAAATCATCTATTTTTCGCAACAAATTAAATACAATATCTATTCCCTCAATATTAACGTCCAATTCGTGGTACATTCCTATCATTTTTTCAACATCACTTATTTGATCATGATGAATATATTGATCTTGTTCAATAGTTATAATTTCAATCAATCCAATTTCGCATAAATTACTGAAAAATGATATTTCAACCTTATAGTGCATACATAATTGTTTTAGAGGGATAAAATCTGCCGTGTTCATAACGTCCTTAATTTAAAGAGTTCTATGTATAATTCTTTTTCTCTTTTGGTTAGATTTGTGGGCATTATAATCTGATAGGTAATGTATAAATCCCCAAATCCACCTCCTTTTTTATAAACAGGAAAGCCTTTTCCTCTCAGTTTTACCTTTGTCCCAATTTGAGTTTCTGGTTTTAATTTTACTTTTCCATCAAAGGTATCCAAGGTAATATCACCCCCTAATAGTGCAACATATGAGTCCAAATTAACAGTTGTATAAAGATTACTATTATCCAGCTTAACCTGAGTCTGGTTTTCAATAGTGAATCTGATATTCAAATCTCCTTTGGGGCCTCCATATAATCCATCGCCTCCATGGCCTTTAATTTTTATTACCTGCCCATTTTTAATTACAGCAGGTATGGTAAGTCTGATTTTTTTTGCCATTAACCGTTAATGTGCGTTTGTGGGTTGTATATACATCTTTTAAGTCAAGCTTTAGTTCGCTATTATAGTCTTGTCCTTTGAATTTTACATTCCCTCCTCTCACTCTTGAGGAACCTCCTCCAAACATGGATTCAAAAAAGCTAGAGTAATCACTTTCAAAGAAGCCAGATGATGCGTCTTGTAGAGTGTTTCTATACTGTTGTTGTTTTATTTTTTCAAACTCATCAGCATGTTTCCAATCTTTTCCATAGTCATCATACTTTTTACGATTTTCAGGATTACTTAACACCTAATTAGCTTCATTAATTTCTTTGAATCTCCTTTCGGCGTTTTTATCATTAGGATTTAAGTCTGGGTGATATTTCCTGGCCAATTTCCGGTAAGCTTTTTTTATTTCGCTCTCCGTTGCATCTTTTTCTACGCCCAATATGTTATAGTAGTCTATAAATTTCATTTACAAAATTTATATAAGTTTTGTTAGTATCCTTCGACTCAAACCATCTGTACAAATCTGAAAGGAATTTTTTTAGCGTCAACTCTCTAAATTGTTTCCTTGCTTATAACTAAAGAAACAGGTATCCCTTTGTCTTTGCCTGCTGCCGAAACAGGACATTAAGCGTCTTATGACATTACTGAAAATTTTACAATGTGAATGAATTCTCAAAAAAAAAAAAAAAAATGATTTATAAAAATGAAAAGCTTCTTGACAATTTTCATTAAAAGTTAGATAAGTGTTGACTGTTGTCATATCAAGGGTATTTAAAAATTGCATATAATTAACACCTGACGATGCAGTATCGCATTCTCCTTGCTTCATAATTATGTAACAAATTAATATTGAATTTCGCTTGAAATCAATCACTTTAAGCGCACTAAATTACCTTTAGTAAAGCCGGAGCCTTGTAAAGTAGAGCATTTTGACGCTTACCCATTCCCAATACTGGCATCTGTGATTTTGATTTCACCGTGACAGAGAAATCGCTTCACCAATAGTCTATTGAGTTATTTTAATGACATGCTTTATTCAAAATATCAATGTTCCAGAATCTCAATAGTCTTTTCAATTTCTGCTTGTGTTACTTTGTCGATAATGTCTTTCATCTTTCGTATTGTTTCAGCAAACTTTTCTCCCTCGGCAGCACTTACCCAGGCTAATTGCAGTCGCTCCTTATTTATTCCAATTTTATCTAATTTTTTCCACAAGCGTTCTATCCTCTTTTTGGTTTGGTAATTGGCGTCGATATAATGGCAATCGTTCAGATGACAGCCAGCAACCAATACGGCTGCTACACCTCTTTTAAATGCATGCAACACAAAATCTTCAGAAACCCGACCACTACACATGGTTCTAATTATCCTGACATTTGAAGGGTATTGGATTCGGCTTACACCAGCAAAGTCGGCTCCCGCATAAGAACACCAATTGCAACAAAATGCGACGATTTTCTTATGGGCATTTTCCTGAGTAACCGCATCGATTTGAGCATAAATCTGCTCATCGGTAAAATGCTGCATCGTTATTGCTCCCTTAGGACATTCTGCTCCACAGGTACCGCAACCCGCACAGGCAGCCTCAATGGTTTCAGCCGGCACCTTGTTTTTAACGTCAACCAGAATGGCATGGTAGGGGCATACTTTTGCACAACGACCACAACTGTTACATAAATCAGGATCAATTTTGGATGTGATGGCTTCTACTTTAATCTTACCAACGTTCATTAAAATACCAGCCCTCGAAGCAGCTGCGCTTGCCTGTGTCACACTATCCTTTATATCTTTAGGTCCTTCAGCACAACCGGCAAAGAAAACGCCTTGTGTTGGAGCATCAACGGGTTTTAACTTTGGATGTGATTCCATAAAGAAACCATCCTTGGTTCTTGATAAGGTTAACAAGCGCTGAATGACATCACTATCTTTGGTCGGCTGTATACCAACAGACAAGACCACCATATCAAATTCGTGCTCCATTATTTTTCCGGTATTGGTATTTTCAGCAACCACAACCAGATTGTTATTCATGGGGTTTTCAATAATCTCAGCAGGCAATCCCCTGAAATACTTCACCCCTTCGTCCCGCGATCGTTGATATAAATCTTCAAAGCCCTTTCCATATGCTCTAATGTCAAGATAGAATATTTCAATCTCAGTATCTGGCCAATGCTCTTTTATCAGCAAAGAATCCTTTATCGTATTCATACAGCACACATTGCTACAATAAGGATTTCCCCTCGTTGTACATCTTGAACCAACACACTGAACAAAGGCTACTTTTTTAGGGATTTTCCTATCGCTTGGTCTGATTAAATGGCCTCCACTGGGACCTCCTGCATTTATAAGCCTTTCAAACTCAAGACTGGTAATAACATTTTCGAATCTTCGATAGCCATACTCCGTATATTCTGTAGGGTCATAAACATCGATTCCCGATGCCACAATAATCGTTCCCACCTCCAGTTCAAGGATCTCGTCTTGCATATCGAAATTGATGGCTTGCTTTTCGCATTTCTCAACACATTTGTTGCAGGCAATAGGTACATCTCCCAAGCAATCATCCATATTTATGATATAGGCCGAAGGAACAGCCTGAGCAAAAGGCGTATAAATGGCTTTTCGAATAGCCAGCCCCACATCAAACTCGTTGGGACGAGCTACTGGACAGACTTCTGTACAGTCTCCACAGGCGGTACACTCTTTCTCGTTGACGTAGCGGGCTTTTTTAAGCACCTTTACAGTAAAATTCCCCACATACCCACTAACATCCTGAACAAGACTATTGGTCAGTATCGTAATATTGGGATGCCTACCTGCCTCGCTCATTTTAGGGGCCAGGATACAAATTGAGCAATCCATTGTTGGGAAAGTCTTGTCAATTTGTGCCATTTTACCACCAATACTAGGCTCTTTCTCCACAAGGTAAACCTGATAGTTTTGATCGGCCAAATCGAGTGCAGACTGGATACCTGCTACACCACCTCCAATTATTAGTGTTTTTTTGGTTACAGGAACCTCAGCTTCAATTTGGGGTTGCAGTAGTCTTGCCCTTGCCACTGCCATCTTAACAAGGTCTTTAGCCTTTTCAGTCGCATTTTTTTTGTCATGAAGATGAACCCAACTGCAATGATCCCTGATATTTGCCATTTCGAACAAATAAGGGTTCAATCCAGCTTCAGCACAGGTGTTTCTGAAAGTCGGTTCATGTAGTCTGGGCGTGCAGGATGCCACTACAATTCTATTGAGCTTATGCTCTATTATATCTTGTTTAATTTGTTCCTGTCCCGGATCGGAACAGGTATACTTATTGTCAACAGAAACAACAACGTTTGGTAACGTATTCGCATATTCAGCTACAGCCACACAGTCAACTGAACCTGCAATATTTAGTCCACAATGGCAAACGTATACCCCAATCCTAAGCTCTTCTTTTTGATTTGTTTCCATCACATATGAGATCAAATTATTGAACTTGTTCTATTATGCCTTTCTTCTCTCAGTCAAATATTTATTGATCCCATCCACAGCCCTTCCTGCTGCCATAATAGCCTCGGCAACACTAGATGAGCCCCAAATGACATCGCCTCCTGCAAAAACCCCTTTCATACTGGTTTCCATGCTTAGAGGATTTATGGCAATGGCACCTTCTTTAGTAAGCATTATTTCGTCTGGTAAGTATCCCAGATCGGGCTTTTCACCAATAGCCACAACAGCCATATCAGCATCAATTATAAAATTAGATGCTTTAATGGGGACGGGTCTTCTCCTACCCGATAAATCAGGATGTCCCAACTCCATTTTAATGCATTCTATCCCCATCAATTTTTCTTCACCAATAAACCTAAGTGGCATAACCAGATATTGGACTTTCACACCTTCGTTCTCGACCTCCCTTAATTCATTTATATCAGCAGGTATTTCATCTTTCGTTCGCCTGTATAAAACACTCACCTCTTTAGCTCCATATTTAACAGCTGATGTTGCCACTTCCATGGCTGTGTTGCCACCACCAATCACCACAAACTTATCTTTCATAGCCTTAATCGTCCCCTTCTTATTGGCTTCGAGAAATTCAAGTGAAGTCATAACTTGAGGTAAATTCTCACCTTCGATGTGCAATTGCATGCAACAATGCGCACCCGAGGCAATAAATACGGATTGAAATCCATCATCAAAAAGCGCATTAAAAAGGATATCTTTTCCAATGCGAACATTCGTTTTTATATCGATACCTAAGCCCTTTATTAAATCTATATCATGGTCAACAATTTCAGAGTCCAAACGAAATTCAGGAATGGATAAATGAAACATGCCACCCGCTTTTTCCCGCGATTCAAAAACAGTAACCCGGTAGCCTTTCCTCCTGAGTTCACAGGCAGTAAACAAGCCGGATGGTCCTGAACCAATAATGGCTACTTTTTCTCTGGTAGCAGGAATTTGCTTCAGTTTATATTCACTGGTATTCTTTTCAAACAAGCTATTTAGTTCATCTTTCCTGAGGGGTATTTTTTCCGGATGATAACACACTCTAAAAAAAAGGTTGTAGAAAGGTATTCTCCCATGTAAATCATCAATAACCTCTCTAAGATTTTCTATTCCATTTTGCTTAAGGGCAATTCTTCGCAGCTTGAGAAAAACCTCAGGCAATTCGATTCCCTGTGGACATTTTTTATTGCATTTATAACAAGAGGCACAAAACCAAATCTCTTTGGATGCCAGAGCTTCCTCAGGATTTTCAACCAGTTTTTCCAGTACCCTATGTGGGTTATAATCTTCAGGGAATAAATAGACCATTGGACACCCACCACTGCATTTGCCACAAGCAAGACAGGTAAAAGCCTGCTTTATCAAGTCCTGCAATTCACCATTGCCTTGATTTTCATATTTAAATTCAGCTTTTGACATCGCTTTGCAGTTTTACTAGTTTTCTTCCGTACTCAAAACCCTTTTGAAATGCCATTAAGTTTAACTCCTCTGTTCCTTTGGGAATACTTGTTTTTATGGCTTCCTCCAGCGACCGTTTCGTAACAACAGCCATGATGGCTGCAAAAAAACCAAGCATAATAATATTAGCTACAATCTTTTCACCCAGATCCTCAGCCATTCGTGTTGCAGGAATGGCATAAGCACTTACTGATTTATCTATTTTAATATTGTTTTCAACCAAATCGTCATCATACAGTAAGGTGCCGTCTTTAATCAAATCGGGACTAAATTTCAGATAGGCTTCTTTCGACATCACGATCAACACATTGGGATACAAAACCTCTGGATAATCGATTTCATCATCCGATACAATAATCTTGGCACTACATGCACCTCCCCGCGACTCCGGACCGTAACTCTGTGTAAGGGTCGCATTCTTTTTATCAAATATCGCTGCAGCTTTTCCAATAATATAGCCGGCAAGAATAATTCCCTGCCCTCCAAAACCACCTAATTTGATTTCTATCTGTCCCATCTCATTTGTTTAATCAGGTATATGTAATTTTGGCTGATTGTCCAGAAATGTAGGTTTATCTATATCTATAAATTTCCCTACAATAATTTTTTCATTAAGATCTAAATCCGCTTCATTAGGATCTATGCCATGCCTGATCACACTATTTTCCCGATAGTATCTCATTTCATCAAGTCCTTCTCCAAGTTTATTTCTGCGCCCAAAACTGACAGGGCATGGCGAAATAATTTCAATAAACGTAAACCCCTTTTTCGCAAAAGCCTCTTTTATCGAATTGGTTAATCGTCGAACATGCAGGCTCGTCCACCGAGCCACATATACAGCTCCACTTGCTGCAGCCAGCTGAACCAAATTAAAAGGATGCTCATAATTTCCATAGGGAGAGGTCGTTGTTTTGGCCCCCAAAGGAGTTGTACTACCAAATTGTCCACCTGTCATACCATAGTTGAAATTGTTCACACAAATGATTTTTAGGTCAACATTCCTTCTGGCGGCATGAATAAAGTGGTTCCCACCTATGGCAAAAAGGTCTCCATCGCCGCTAAAGACCGTTACCGTAAGTTCGGGATTGGCTAATTTTAAACCTGTGGCAAAAGGGATTGCCCTACCGTGTGTCGTGTGATACGAATCAATATTGGTATAGCCAGGCACCCTTCCGGTGCACCCAATTCCTGAAACAATCACATTTTTATCCGGATCGAGCCCCGACTGATTGAGAGCCTCCAGGAAACAGGTGAAGTTGGTGCCCAAACCACAACCCGGACACCAGATATGTGGCATCCTATCGGCTCTGATCAGCCTATCCATGGGGTGAACTTCATTCCTATTCATAATCTCTGATTTTTTATGACATCTAAGATTTCATCAGGTGTATGTATACGGGCTAATTTCGAGATCAAAATAACCTCACAGTTTCCTTTTGCACATCGCTCGACCTCCCTTACTATTTGCCCCTTGTTAATCTCGGGTACAATAATCGTTTTAGCCTGCTTTGCCAATTTCAGGATTTCCTCCTCAGGAAATGGCCAAACCGTTATAAGTCGCAACAAGCCCGCTTTTATACCTTGCTCGCGTGCCTTTTTAATTGCCAATACAGCCGAACGTGCGGGTGATCCATAAGCAATAACCACAACTTCCGCATCTGACAGTTCCCGCTCTTCCACTTCAACAATGTCCCCTTTATTTAATAGGATCTTATTGCACAGGCGTGTTACCAGCTTTTCCTGAGCCTCAGCAGTCATATCAGGATATCCCATCTCGTTATGGGTTAATCCTGTTGTGATGACTTTATATCCATCACCCGCATTTGCCATGGGCGGCACCAAACTGCCATTTGTTTCGTACATGATATACTCATTGGGAGGGACCTGTGGTTTTGTCCTATAAATTCTTATTATTTCTTCCTCTTTAGGGATGACAACTTTTTCAGTCATATGACCAACGACTTCATCAGCCATAATTAAAACAGGAATACGATATTTCTCAGCCAGATTAAAGGCTTTAATTGTAAAATCAAACATTTCCTGCGGACTATATGGACAAAGGGCAATGATTTCGTAATCGCCATGCGAACCCCATCTTGCCTGCATCATATCCTGTTGCCCAACCATGGTGGGTAAACCCGTACTGGGACCTCCCCGCTGAATATTAACTACGACGCAAGGGACTTCCATCATAATGCCAAGCCCCAGATTTTCCATCATCAAACTAAAACCTGGTCCTGATGTTGATGTCATCGCTTTAACCCCCGCACTCGAAGCACCCAAAATAGCGTTCATTGAGGCTAGCTCGTCTTCCATTTGAATATAGATACCTCCAACTTGGGGCAACCTCCTCGACATGGCTTCCGCAATTTCAGTTGCCGGGGTAATGGGATAACCTGCAAAGAAACGACAGCCACAGGCCAATGCACCTTCAGCACATGCAGTATCACCATTCAAAAAGTGTTCTCCTGTTCGTATAGCTGGATCATGGCTCATCTTCATTGGTATTTAAGTTGTTTTCCTGGGTGATATAAATAGCAAATTCAGGACAAATAAGCTCACACAGTTTACAGGCAACACAATTGTCCTGCTCTGACATATAGGGGGGATGATAACCCTTGGCGTTAAATTCTTCGGAAATAGAAAGGACATTATTGGGGCAGAATTCAATGCAAAAATTACAAGCTTTACAACGATCCTTAATGATATTTACCTGACCTTTTGGAATGGTTTGTTTATCAATATCCAGAGGCGTCCTCCAAAAGTCAGGTTCCCGAATATCTTGTTCTTTAATATTTTGTTTTTGTTTCCTCATGAGAGATCCTCCCAACAAATTATATATCAAACAATTTACTGAATTTCACGCTAAAAACATACAAATTTGGCATCAAAAGATAAGAGCTGCACACACAAAATGATATGACACTTAGCGTTTAAAAAAGGAAAAGCATTTAGTTCCCTTCCACATTTAATAACATCCCAACATTTTTTTCCATAGCAAACAAGTAATTTTAGCATACATATTTAATACGCAAAGTTTAACTATTTGTTTTCATCCTGTGCTTTGCCTGATTGCAAGTTTAACTACTTTGAATCGTTCTAAAATCCATAAAAAGACCATTCAATTATTAAAACTCGAGAAGAAAACAACTTAAAGAGATACTATATTTCAAATACAACACGATTCCATTCGTAATATTATTGGATTTACACGCGCCCCAATTTATAGGCAAACTGCATATTATCTTTACCCATTCTAAATACGACCTTACGGAAAAATCTCTTGTCTGTATTAGTCATAAATCCTTACTTTTGGTATTCAACTAGTTATTAGAGTAAGGAGTATCGGCCTCTGATACTGAATTCGCTTAAATATTTCATTTATGAGTATCCAAATTATAGAAGTTCAAAATAAAAATCAGCGTAAAGCATTCGTAAACCTACCCTTTCGGTTATATAAGAATAATGAATTTTGGGTTCCTCCTTTTAAATCAGGAGAACTGGAACTATTAATGCCCGAAAAAAATCCCGCTTTTGATTTTTGCAAGGCTAAATTCTGGCTGGCTTATGAAAACGAAAAAGCCATTGGAAGAATTGGTGCCATTGTAAACAATTTGAGTATTCAGAAACAAGGCGAAAAAATTGGTAGGATTACCCGCATGGAATTTATTGACAGCTATGAAGTTTCTGAGAAACTTTTTTCGGTAGCAGAAGAGTGGTTGAAAAGTGAAGGAATGATTGGCGTGAACGGACCACTTGGATTTTCGAATTTAGATCATGCCGGTTTGTTGATAGAAGGTCATGAATGGCTTCCTTCCATGGCTTCGGATTATCATTTTGCCTACTATCAAAACCATTTTAAAAGATTGGCTTTTGAGAAGGAAATTGACTGGTTGGAATTTCGTATCAGCTTGCCGGAAGAAACACCGAAAAAAGCAATCAGGGTTGCCAATCTAATCCAGAAAAGATATGGTTTACAAACAGTTAATTTCACCACAAAAAAAGAACTGGAACCCTACAAGGAAAAAATATTTAAAGTATTTAATGATGCCTTCTGCGATTTGTTTGGCACTTTTAAACTGCCCGAAAAGCTAATCCGTTTTTACATTTCAAAATACTTTCCAATATTGAATCCCCGATACGTTAAAATCATTTTAGACAAAGAAGATAAATTGGTTGGATTCATTATTGCTTTGCCTTCCTTATCGAAAGCATTGCAAAAAGCCAAGGGCAAGCTTTTGCCTTTCGGATGGTGGCACCTTAAAAAGGCACTCGAACACCCTACCGAAATGGATTTAATGCTGACTGGCGTAGATTACGAATGTCAAAAATTGGGGTTTGTATCCATTCTAATGAATGAATTATTGAAAACATCGAACAACGACGGACTTAAATTTGCAGAAACAACGGGAATGCTCGAAAACAATCATGTTGCCATTCAATTATGGAAATCATTCGATCACATTCAGCACAAACGAAAACGCTGTTACCGAAAAATGTTTTAGCAAAGCACAAAAAAAGCGAAACCTTAAAGGCTTCGCTTTAATCATTATTTTATGAATCGTTTCTTTTAATTCATGATATATCTTTCAACCACTTCGGCAACACCATGATCATTATTCGAGGCGACAATAACATCAGCACGGTCGCGAAGTTCTGGTGTGACGTTATCTACCCAAACGCCCAAACCAGCATATTCCACCATTGATAAATCGTTTCCTGCATTGCCGACTGCAATAATTTCTTCTTGGCGAATACCCAGTTTTTCAGCCAAACGAGCTATACTTGCCGCCTTATCAATTCCATGTGGCATGACCTCAAGAAAAAAGGGTTTCGAAAGGGAAACACTCTTATTGGGTTTCTCTTTCTTCAATATGGCTTCAACTGTTTTTAGATATTCTGGTTCCTGCAAAAGGAGACATTTTACAGCAGACTCTGTTACAGCAGTCTTGAAACAATCCACTTTATTAAATTTCATCTGAGTAAGCTCAACCTCCACGTCGATATATTTCGAGCATGTTTCGCTAATGATACTGTCCGAAGTATAGGTAATGATATCCACATTATTCGCCATACTAAAATCGTGCAAACTGTGAATTTGCTCTTTGGAAAGGCTCTGCTCAAATATATTTGACTGCTTGGTCAGATCAGTGATGACCGCTCCATTATAAGAGATAATATACGAGCCATACTTTTTCAAATCGAGCTGCTCGGCATATTGAAGCATTGCAGGAGTTGGACGTCCTGAGGCCAAAACAACATAAACACCTTGCTCCTGTGCCTTCATCAGCATCTCTTTGTTTCTATCTGATATACTGTGATCATCACGCAAAAGCGTATCATCAAGATCAAGCACTAGCATTTTGTAGTTCATCTATATCTAATTAATTTTTAATGGTCACATAAGCTGATTACCATTAATACTCATAAATCTGTGTGAATAAGCCTTGGTTGAAGCTTTAGGGCCCCAATTTTCAGCCTGCGAAAGTATAACAATTATCGGCTTCTCCCAAAAACATAGGTTTATATGAAAGGTTTTATACCTCTTGCTTAAAAACAATGGTCAGGAACTTGAATCAATCGGGACTGTTTTGTGAATTATAATTTGGATTTGCACTCAGACCTTCAAAAAGACTTTTGAGGGATTAAAAGAATGCTATTAAACTGAAAAAAGTCACAACCGAAGCTGTGACTTTCCTTAAACTTATATCTCGTATGGTAGTATTTCAATCCTCTATAAACTTAAATTTTTCCATCCAGATGATTCGGGATAGAGTTCCTGGGCATATCCCTTAAAAGCTATCCAAGTTCTTAATTATCCTATTATTTTCAAATCATTCAGCCTATCAATAATAAGCATATGCAAGTTGATTAAACCCATGACTAAGGCTTTATCTCCCGCTTTTCTTTGAATAACAGACAACCATTCTGCTTTTTGTGATTCGGGATTGGTTTTATAGGCAACAGAATAAACATTGTACTCTAAAAATGCCTCTTGAATCTCTTTTGTTAATAATCTTTTGAGTAGATCTGGCTGAGAGCTTTTAATCAGGTAACGCTTGTCAAAGTCATAGGAATCGACTTCAATTTCAGGTTCTCCAAATTTCTTAAGAATCCTTTCAATAAAATCCTCCCAGCTAAGCAGCATGTCAAAATCAAACCTTGATCTAAAATCCATCTGAAACTTCATCGGTCTGGTATCTGAAACAGAAATATGGATGGTCCATTTTTTATATGGGATTGTAATTTGATGAATCTCTAGCTCACAACCCGAATTGAATTTGATCTTAAATTCCCCTTGATAGAATTTAGCAATCTCTTTCCACATATCACGCTTAGGGAAATTGTCTGTATAGCCGTAAGATGGAGACTGTAAAATCTCTTGAAGCAGACTCTTATCTTCTTTTTCTTCTTTCATATCTAAAGCTTATTTCTTCTGAAATAAAAAACGCATTATAATCTTTATCTACCCCCCCCTTTATCCCAATCTACTTCACACTCTCGTTCTGTAACCAATCAAACAGAGTTCGAGCCAGGGCCATTCTCTTATCCGAGAAGGAATGATCGCATGCGTTTAGCACTAGAATGTCCTCTTCATTTATCTCATCGCAAAAACTCTTAAAAGCCAGCATGTCTCTCTTCTTACTAAATATATGAAGCATACGATTCGGATAATTATTCAAAGGTTCTTTTAAGTCCATTCCATTATTCGTAATGATGCCATCGACAAAGGCTTTTCCTGACTCAATTTGAATACAAGGTCTTTGCTTCAGGTTTTGGATATAGACCGATAATTCCTCCTCTGATTTCTGCTTAAGACTGTGATGACCATTCCAG
>NZ_JBFFKR010000028.1:0-26051 GCF_041555295.1 Ancylomarina sp.
GTTATTAACATCCGAACAAGAAAGGAGTTAATAATTACTAACCCAATGAACTAGATTTTAATCTAATTCTAAAGAAAAGTTAACTAATAATATTGAATAAAAAAAATATAATCATCTGTGAATTGGGCTTTTATGTGTTTTGGTGAGGTTTAATTCTTATCTGAAGCCTTTAAAAATAAGACTTTCGAGTATTAATGTTTAATTGTAGAAAACTTATATTTTTATTCATTTGTTGAATGAGTATTAAAAGTCACTTGGTGAACAACTTAAGTTTGATTTACTTGGTGTTGTTTAAATTGTTTTCTCATCATAATACCCTATATTAATAAATGTTAATAAAAACCTGAAGCTTAAATCATATTTCCTATCTTTGACTTACAGCTCTCTCTATGGCTGTGGAATTAGGTGTTTGGGACTATTTCTCTGAATTGATTTTATTAAATTTTCAATTATTTAAACACCAGTATTCTAATTTTAGAAATCTATAAATTCAAATCTCGAAATATGAAGATATTTAAGAAGAAAGGAATCCTGATAATATTGGCTGCTCTATTGTTTTGTAGTGGAGCCTTTTATGGATTCAACAGGGACGAAAAAAATTTCGAAATCAGTAAGAATTTAAATATTTACCATACGCTCTTTAGAGAGCTCAATATGTTTTATGTTGATGAGATTGATTCTGGTGATCTAATTAAGAAAAGTATGGATGCCATGCTCTTATCACTTGATCCATATACAACCTATATTCCTGAATCGGAGATAGAGGATTTTAAGTTGATGACAACGGGAGAATATGCTGGTATTGGTTCATTAATTAGTAAGCATGGTGATGATATTATTGTTGCCGAACCTTATAAAGATCTTCCAGCAGATAAGGCAGGATTGAAAGCCGGTGATGTATTTGTCGAAATTAATGGCATAAAAATCAATAAGAAGAAGACGAGCGATGTTAGTAATTTATTAAAAGGTCAAGTCAACATGCCACTTACCATTAAGGTTCGTCGTCCTGGGGTGAACAAGTTGATCGTAAAGGAGGTTGTTCGTGCTGATATTCAGCTGAAATCAGTTCCTTATTATGGAATGCTAGAGGATTCTATTGGTTATATCAACCTGAATCAGTTTACCAATAAGGCATCAGGTGAAGTGAGAAATGCTTTACGTGAACTTAAGGAGGAGAAAGCAAAGTCAATTATTCTTGATTTACGTGGAAACCCTGGCGGTTTGTTAGATCAGGCCGTTGATATTGTGAATCTATTTGTTGAAAAGGGTGAAAATATTGTAAGTACGAAAGGTAAAGTGAGTCAGTGGGATAAGTCTTATATAGCTGATAAAGTACCTTTAGATACTGAAATTCCTATTGCAATTTTAGTAAGTAGAGGTTCAGCTTCCGCGTCAGAAATTGTTTCTGGAGCCATCCAGGATTTAGATAGAGGTATAGTTGTCGGTCAACGTACATTTGGGAAGGGCTTAGTACAAACAACACGTAACTTGAGCTATAATTCTAAGTTAAAAGTAACGACAGCTAAATACTACATCCCAAGTGGAAGATGTATTCAAGCCTTGGATTATAGCCATAGAAATGAAGATGGAAGCGTAGGGAAAGTACCTGATACTTTGACTAGCGAATTTAAAACAAAGAATGGACGTAAAGTTCGTGATGGAGGAGGTATTTTACCCGATGTGAAAGTTGAAATGGATTTGTTTAGCAGTTTATCTGTTGGCTTAATTAGAAAGTATAAGGTATTCGATTTTGCGACACAGTATGCCAACAAGCATGCTGAAATTGCAGATGCGACTTCTTTCGAATTGTCAGATCAGGATTACGAGGATTTTAAGCAATTTTTGAAAGCTGAAAAATTCGAATATAAATCGGAAGGTACTGAGATTCTAGAGGCGCTTAAGAAAGCAGCAAAAGAAGAAAAATATTTTGAGATTGCTCAAGAGGAGTTTGATAATATTTCTGCTAAACTAACTCCAAACCTAGACCGTGACATGAAGGTTTTTGAAAAGGAAATTAAGACACTGATAGCTCATGAAATCGTTAAGCGATATCATTATCAAATAGGTGGAATCAAGTATGCTCTGCGTGATGATAAGGTTTTAAAAGAGGCTATGACTGCACTTAAAGATCAAAAGAAGTATAAAGAGATATTGAAAAGATAAGCTCTGGAATATGGAGATAAAAAAAAAGACCTGCTGTTGGCAGGTCTTTTTTTAGTATATGTTATTTGCGATACTTAAAGTTTTGCTCCAAAAGCTAAATCACCTGCATCACCACAACCAGGAAGGATATATGATTTTGAATTTAATTCAGCATCTACAGCACCCATCCAAAGCGTAATGTTTTCACCAGCAAGTTTCTCTTTCACAAATTCGACCCCTTCAGCACTTGCAATAATAGCTACAATGTGAACATGTTTTGGTGTTCCCTTGGTAAACAGAGCCTTGTAAGCTAGTTCCATAGACGAGCCAGTTGCCAACATTGGATCAGCCAGAATAACGACTTTGCCCTCGATAGATGGAGCTGAAATGTACTCGAATTTAATTTCGAATTCGCCAGCTTCATTATATTTTCTGTAAGCAGAGATAAAGGCATTCTCTGAGCGATCAAAGTAGTTTAATAAACCATTGTGTAATGGTAAACCAGCTCTAAGAATAGAAGCTACTACAATCTCATCTTCAGGAAGATTCATCTTTGCAGTTCCTAGTGGAGTTTGAACCTCTTTTTCAGAGTAATTAAAAGTTTTGCTGATTTCATAAGCAAAGATTTCACCTACTCTTTCTAGGTTTCTTCTGAATCGTAAAGGATCTTTTTGAACATTTACGTCGCGGATTTCAGCTATAAATTGGTTGAATAGGGAATTGTTTTCCCCAATAGTATGCACCATGATGTCGTATTTAAAAATTAGCTGAGCGCAAATGTAGGGATATCTAAAGAAATATTCTCTATGTTCTTCAGCTCTTTTTATAAGTGTTTGGTGTTTTGATGCTTTATAGGGCCTATAATACCTGAGTTAGCTAGTTAACTTTGCAATTATAAATAGATTAAAACTCGTCATATTATTTTCGCTTTAATAGCTGAATCAATTGTCGATTTGTATGGTTTGAGAGTTAATAAAAAATGTATTTTATAAACTTAATGAGTTTGGTTTGAAGAGGTGAAAGAAAAAAAAGAGATACCATGGTTAGCATCTCTAATTAATCTCAAAATAAATTGATCGTGTTTTCTTATTCGATGATTTTATCAGCTAATTCTTTAAGATTTAAGCCCGAAAAATTCCCTGAACTCATTAATAGGAGGTTCGTTTTTTCGAAGTTTAAATGCATTAAGTCATATAATAGGATTTGGGAATCTGTATAGACTTTTAAGTTAGTGCCACCGAATGCCTCTTCAACTTGTTGAGCAGAGATAGCCTTCAGTTTTTTGTGCTCAACGGTTTTAGGATTGAAATACACCAATGCAATATCAGCCACAGCCATACTGTCTTTGTACTCTGGAAGAAATTCTTCTTTCAGACTGCTAAATGTGTGAAGTTCCATGCAAGCGACTAGCTTTCTGTCTGTAAACTGATTCTTTACTGCTCTTGTAGTCGCTTGAAGTTTTGATGGCGAGTGGGCAAAGTCTTGATAGACGATAGTTTGTTCATTTTGAGCTAAGGTTTGAAGGCGCTTGGCTGCTCCACCAAAATTTTTAATTGAAGAATAAAATTTCTCGTCACTTATGCCTAGTTCTCTACAAACAAAGTGTGCGCCTTGTAAATTTTGCAGGTTGTGATCACCAAAAATTGACAATTCAAGCCTTCCATCTTTTGTTATTAACGAACTGATACCATTCTTCACTGTATGAAGATGTGAATTGTATGGGTGATATTTAATATCGTCTCTTTTTGATTGGATCATCTTTTCAATATGCTCGTCTTCTTCAAAATAGATGAGACTGCCTTGAGGTTTGATATAACCAATGAATTTTTCAAACTGACTTAAATAATTGTCGAATGTTGGGAAAACATTAATATGATCCCAAGCTATTCCAGTTAAAAGGGCAATATGTGGGTGGTAAAGATGAAATTTTGGACGAGGATCGATAGGAGAAGCTAAGTATTCGTCACCCTCAAAAACAGCAATCTTGGCATCTTCGCTAAGTTTCACCATTGTATCAAAACCCTCTATTTGGGCACCAACCATATAGTCAAAATCGATATTATTGCATTTCAAAACATGCATAATCATCGATGTGGTTGTTGTTTTCCCGTGAGAACCTCCAATAACAACTCGTGTTTTATCTTTAGTTTGTTCGTAAATGTATTCCGGATAAGAGTAAATTTTCAAACCCAATTCTTTTGCCTTTAAAAGCTCTGGATTATCAATTCGGGCATGCATCCCTAATATGATAGCATCGATTTTAGATGTAATTTTATCAGGAAACCATCCCCATTTCTCGGGTAGTAAACCATATTGTTCCAATCGACTTTTAGAAGGATCAAATATTTCATCATCCGATCCAGAAACCTGAAATGCTTTTTTGTGTAAGGCAAGTGCTAAATTGTGCATCGCAGCCCCACCTATGGCTATAAAATGTACTCTCATTTATGTTATTTTGATACAATTGAATGATGGAAAACTCAATTTATGGGTTAATTATAACTGTGTTGTATTATCTGTTAATTTTCAATGATATAAGCTTCGTTACTTGTATTTGAACTTTAAATATTGACTTGTGTGATTACAGGTTTAAAGCATCTGAGAATTAATCATTACCCCTTGAAAACTTACGGAAGCTAAATATAATCAAATCTGATGTGATTGGCAGTATTCTTTTTTCTTTATTACTTTAGGCTCTAATAATAAGATGAGTGATTTTAAAAGAGGATAATAGGTGGGAAATTGAACTTCTATAATATTCTAAAAATAATAGCAAATAACATGCAAATCTATTCAATAGAAACTGGGAATTTTAAATGTGATGGTGGGGCTATGTTTGGTGTGGTTCCAAAAATAATGTGGAGCAAAAAATATCCGGCCGATGAGAACAATCTTTGTGATTGTGCTTTAAGGAGCATGCTTGTTGTTGATGGTGATCGCCGAATCCTGATTGATAATGGAACTGGCGATAAACAAGCTGATTCATATACGAGTCATTATCATCTATGGGGAGAGGATAGTTTAAAAACGTCCTTGAATAAATTGGGTTTTGCTTTTGAAGATATTACCGATGTTATTTTTACGCATCTTCATTTTGATCATTGTGGAGGAGCCACTCGTTATAAGAATGGAACAAAAGAACTGGAACTTGTATTCCCAAATGCAACACATTGGGTAAGTAAGGCTCAATGGGAAAATTATTTGAATCCCAATGTTCGTGAAGGAGATAGTTATTTTCCTGAAAATGTGATGCCAATTTTTGAAGCAGGCAAATTGAATTTGGTTGAGCATGATGGAGAACTATTTTCTAATGTCGAGGTCAGAATGTTTAATGGACACACAGCGGGATTAATGGCTGTTTTAGTCAGTGATGAGGATAAAACAATTGCTTTTACAGCGGATTTTATTCCGACGATGGCTAATGTGAACCTGAAATGGATTGCTGCGTATGACTTATTTCCAACAGTAGCCCTTAAAGAAAAAGAAGCATTTCTAAAGGAGGCGGCAGAGAAGAATTTCAGTCTTTTTTTTCAGCATGATATCATGAACGAATGTTGTTCGTTAGAACAAACAGCTCGTGGGGTTAAGCCAAAGGATAGTTTTAGCTTAAAGAGTTTATTTTAGATCGTAAAATTCGACAATTATTAGCTTGTGAATTAATGAAAAGCCATCAAGAGTATTTGATTTCTTTTATTCCTGTATATTTGTGAAAATATAATTTAGACCGATAACAATAAAATATGAAGACCAATTATTCCCCTGATTTTAATGCAATTAATGACACGCTTGTTAATACCTCCAAATCGACTGGGAATACTTTGAAGCAAGCTTCTCAAAAAGATCTACCAGCTTTAAATACAAGGATGATTAAAGATTCTTTGACTAATGAAATGTCATTGGTTCAAAGAGCAGATTCAATTTCAAGGGATTCAAGCTTAATCGTAAAAGATTCAATCATTGGTTCTGATACGCTTCAGCAGGTTGTGGTCCAACAGGAACCTAAGTATGGGGGAAAGGAGATTTCTCGATACCAGAATATTGGATTTGGAAACGACTGGCTTGTCGGTGTTATTCTGTTTTCCTTATTTTTGCTTGCTTCAGTCAAGTTTTTGTTTGGCAGGTACTTGTCGAAGTTGGTTGAGTCGGTTTTTAATTCTCATACAGCTAATAATCTTTTTTTAGAGAAGAATATTAATATGGTGAAAGGCTCTGCAATTATCAATCTTCTGTTTGTTGTTAATATTTCTTTATTTGTGGTAAGTATCATAAATCATAATTTAATCTCATCTGCTCAAGAATATGGATTTAAAGAATTTATCCTAATTTTTATAGTAATTCTCCTTCTTTACTTAGGAAAAGTAGTCGTTATTAGGAGTTTAGGATATGTTTTTAAGGGGAGTAATGAGAGTAAAGAGTATGTTTTTACGACTTTTTTGTACAATAAAAATCTAGGATTATTCCTTTTTCCAGTGATTATTGCCTTGCCATTTGTACAGGCTCATGCTGTGGTATGGCTGATGTATATTGGGGTTTTCATGATATTCTTCTTTTTCATTCTAAGAATTGCAAGAGGTTTGAAAATATTATTGCGTAAACATGTTTCTATATTTTATATGATTTTGTATCTTTGCGCACTGGAAATATTCCCTTTGCTGATGATTTACAAATTATTAGTAGGATAGGAATAGTAGAGTGGAAAATAATGTTTTAATTAAAGAATATCGCCTTGAAAATCAAAACAATATTAGTTTCGCAACCGAAGCCCCAAACCGAAAAGTCGCCTTATTTCGATCTGGCAGAAAAGTACAACTTAAAAATTGATTTTCGCCCTTTCATTCAAGTTGAAGGTGTAAGTGCTAAAGAATTCAGACAAGAAAGAATTAATTTTCTTGACCATACTGCAGTAATATTCACCAGTAGGACAGCTATTGATCACTTCTTTAGAATTGCGGAAGAGATGCGAGTTACGATTCCGGATGATATGAAGTATTTTTGTATTTCAGAATCAACTGCTTTTTATCTTCAGAAGTATATCGTGTACCGTAAGAGAAAAATTTTCTTTGGGGTTAGGGTTTTCGAAGATCTTATCGACATTATCGTGAAGCATAAGAAAGAGAAGTTCTTATTACCTCTATCTGATATTCACAAGCAATCAATTCCTGCTTTGTTGAATAAGAATAAGATTAAATACACAAAAGCTATTCTTTACAAGACTGTAAGCAGTGACTTGTCTGACTTAGCTGATGTAAATTATGATATTCTTGCTTTTTATAGCCCGTCTGGAATCATATCTCTATTACAAAATTTCCCTGATTTTGATCAGGATGGAACTTTTATTGCCGCATTTGGACCTGCAACCTCTAAAGCTGTAACTGATGCAAATCTTCGTCTTGATATTCAAGCTCCAATGCCACAAGCTCCATCAATGACAATGGCCTTGGATCAGTATATTAAAGCATTCAATAAAGATAATAAGGACAAGTAAAATATTAGAAGTTGATCTTTGTTATTAAAAAAGATCTCTTCAACAGAAATTGGGGAAAGTTACTTTTCCCTTTTTTTTTTTTTTATCCTAAAGCCATCTTTAATATTTAGATGTTTTAGTAATTTTAGGCTTCAAGCTCAAAGCATCCATAATTCATGACCGATTCTTTACGATATAGCTTTACAAAAGACGAACGTCTTTGCCATAAAAAGCGAATTAGTGCTTTGTTTGACGAAGGTAGAGGCTTTACCTGCTATCCTTTTCGAATCGTCTGGAAAAGTGCAACTCTTGATGTTGATTTTCCAGCCCAAGTAGCTATCACAGTCACTAAAAGAAGTTTTAAGCAAGCCGTTAAGAGAAACCTTTTGAAACGAAGAATTCGTGAAATCTATCGCTTGAATAAACACCTGCTTTATAATGATTTGAATGAGAGACAGGCGCAAATATCGTTTATGATTGTATATTTGCCTAAAACCATTCTAAAATCAGCCGAGATGGATACGAAACTCGTAAAAGCTCTTAGGCGCATAGGACCCGAATATGACAAGTTTGCTAAAAATACTAAAGAAGGCGATTCTCTTCGTCATGATACTGCCGATTAGATTTTATCAGCTGTTTATTTCCCCATTAACCCCCTCGGCTTGCCGATATACACCCACTTGTTCTACTTATGCTATGCAGGCCTTAAAGGCTCACGGCCCGTTTAAAGGCAGCTATCTGGCTATTAAACGAATTCTATCCTGTAACCCTTGGGGCGGACATGGACACGATCCAGTGCCCTAAAATCACATTCTCAACAGTTTTTATTTCTGACGCTATTTTATCTTAAGTAGAGAAGGATGGAGTACGTTTCATCAGGCTTGACAATCGAATTTTGTTAACTTTGACAATCAATAATTAAACACATATACTCATGATAACATTAGACCAGCTAAAAGATTTAGCGGAGCGCACGATAGCGTTGAGGAGGTATCTTTGACGTCGATGCCAAATTAATTCAGATACAAGAAGAAGATTTACGCACACAAGTGCCTGGTTTTTGGGATAATCCCAAAGAGGCTGAAGTGCAAATGAAAAAAGTAAAAGGCTTAAAAGCCTGGGTCGATTCTTACGATGAAGTGAAAGCTGCTGAGGAAGATTTGCAGGTACTTTTCGAATTTGCAAAAGAGGGTGAAGCTTCTCCAGAAGAAGTGGATTTGCAATATGCAAATACGCTAAAGCTGATTGATGCGTTGGAACTTAAAAATATGCTCCGTAAAGAGGAGGATCATTTTGGAGCCATCATGAAAATCAACTCTGGTGCCGGTGGTACCGAGAGTTTGGACTGGGCAGGCATGCTTTATCGTATGTATTTACGATATGGCGAGGCTAATGGTTACAAGGTTCGTCAACTGGAATATCAGGAAGGCGACGAGGCTGGAATAAAGTCTGCAACTCTTGAATTTGAGGGTGATTTTGCGTTTGGTTTCTTAAAATCGGAGAGTGGCGTGCATCGTTTAGTGCGTTTGTCTCCTTTCAATTCGGCCAATAAACGCATGACAACCTTTGCTTCAGTCTATGTATATCCAGCTATTGACGATACGATTGACATTCAAATCAATCCTGCAGATATCTCTTGGGATACCTTCCGGTCAGGTGGGGCAGGTGGACAGAATGTGAATAAGGTCGAAACAGGCGTTCGAGTACGACATGCACCCACTGGTATCATTATAGAGAACACCGAAACCCGTTCGCAGCACGGAAATAGGGAGAATGCTTTACGCTTGCTTAAATCGCAGCTCTACGAGTTGGAATTGCGCAAGCGACAGGATGCATTGGATAAGATTGAAGGCTCTAAGAAAAAGATAGAGTGGGGCTCACAAATTCGTTCTTATGTGATGCAACCTTACAAAATGGTTAAAGATGTCCGCACAGGACACGAAACCTCCAACGTACAAGCCGTTTTAGATGGTGATTTGGATGGTTTTATCAAAGCCTATTTGATGGAATTTGGTGGAGAGGCCAAAGACGACTAATCAATTTAGTAGATATAAATATTAGAAGAGCAGAGACTTTCAGGTTTCTGCTCTTTCTTTTTATTTGCGATTTCATTTTAGAGCATAATCCTTATACCAACTTTAAAATGAAATTTATTTGTATCGAAGTTTGTTGTAGAGGTTTGTACACCATTTTCAAAATACTCGATTGAGGAATCTTTTAATGAAATATTCGCTTTTTTACGAGTAAGAAAGAAGCCTGATTTCTCTTGAATAAACAAACGGTCTTGTTCCTGTAAATTGAATTGATAGCCTCCCATTACAAATAAACTATAGAATTTTTTCAGTTTGGTTCTAAGACCTAAATCAAACGAAACACCTTGTTTTTTCTTTCCTACATACAAAGCAATTTTGTCAGCATTAAACTTTTTACCTCCAGCTTTAAAGTTCGATTCCGATTTAAAATCCCCAATATGAATACCATCCTGAGAAAAGAAATAATTGACACCACACATCAGTAACAATTGACGCCCTCTGTTGATGATTGGGGTTTCGTATGCAAAGCCCAATGATTTTAATTCAGATATATTTTTGCCAATAGCTTCTTGCGAATCATAGTTGATGTCAAAATGAGCATTAAATTTATAACCCACTTTCATCCCCCAAGAGAATTCAGGACTGTTATCAGTATCAATTGATTTATTAAAAGATAAATCAGAGGAAGGTGAGTAGATTATATTTGCTGCGGCTATAGATTTATTCGATTTTGCTCCAATGTAAATATCTGCATAGGTGTGAGTGAGAACTTTCATTAGTTTCTGCTTAAACTGATAGCCTTTAGGCAGGTCGTGTTCTTTATGTAATAAGAGATCTGACTTTTTAGGACTATATTCCATTAGTTTAGTTAAGGAGCTGTCTGCTTGAATTAACGTTTGATCTTCCCAGTTCGATTCTTGTATGTCCTCAGCCTTTAGATAAAATACATCTGTTAATTCTGTTTGTTCTGTAAATGGAATGGGTTTGGTATCCAGAATATTGATATCTGTAGTGAGATATTCGATAAATTGAATTAAATCGGATTGTGTCTTTTTATTGTAAAGATTTTCTGTGTCAGAAATATAGGAAAAGTAGTATTTCCCATTCCAGTATTTGTATTTTAATTGTTTTGTTCTTTTTGTAACCTTAAGTCCGAAACGAGATAAGGATTTATTTCTTTCTTTTATACCATAGTCGGTATAAGAGCTCTCATAATATAAATAGGCTAATGAGTTTATATCCAGATAAAATTTTCCTTGATATCTAACTTTCTTATCTTCTTTAGGTGTGAATTCTATTCGATAAACAGATTTGCCATCTAATTTATCCTTATAGATGCTGTAATCATATTTTTTAAAATCATTGGGTGATAAATAGGAGGCTCGACGTTTGACATCATCCGATGTTAATGGAAAATGCAAACCTCCATACCACATCACCGAACTGTATTTGTGGTATAAGGGGTGTTTATTCATTCTACTCTCTACAACTTTGACCTGTCCTTTAGAAGTGTTGCTGTATGGTGTTTTAAAAACATCGACTATAGCCTCTCCAAAATACAAATATTCATCTTTATCAGGATTATAATACGTTTCTCTGTAGAAACCTTTCATGCGAGTATCAAGATCGGGGTAGTTATCCTTAATTTTCCCGTAAGCTCTTCGCAATAAGGCAAGCAAAGTATCTTTGGGCATTACCAACACCTCATTTAACTGAGCAGTATCCTTTTGTAGTTTTACAAGTAGGGGAGTTATCAACTTGGTTAATTTAATTTCTTTGGTTTGATAGCCTATGCTGCTAAAGCATAGCTTGCTTGATTGGTGTGTCTTAGGGATTTTTATTTTGAAATTACCTTGCCTATTGCTGACTGTACCAATATAACTGCCTTTTATATAAACACTACTTCCGGGCAAAGTTTGATTGGTTTGGTCGGCAACCTTGCCAGTGATAACTGTTTGTGCGAAGGTGCTTGTCGTAAATAAAATGAGAAGAAAGGTGATTAGGCGCATGCTAGAATTTAAGAAGTGATAATTCTAGACGAAGATATGTTTATTGTTGAACATATTTACTTGTCAAACATGTCAAGTTGATAAAGAAGCCTTGCTCTATTTACAAACCCCAAACTGAAACCCTCTATTTCTAAGTTCATCAATCAAACGAGGCAATGCATAGCGCATATTCGCTTCTGATTTGATGTGATTGTGGAAAAGAACAATTGATCCAGGTCGGATGCTTTTAAGAACAGCTTGGTAGCATTCTTCAGGCGTAATATCCTGACGGTAGTCTTCACTTAAAACATCCCACATGATTATTTTATAGCTCTTTAAGAGCTCTTTGGCTTGAGAACGTTTAATCATGCCATAAGGAGGACGGAACAGCTTGGAATCGATGTATTGACTTGCCAACTTCACATTGTCGACATAGCTTTGTGTTTGATTCGTAAAACCTCTCAAATGATTGTGAGTGTGATTACCTACTGCATGCCCTTCATTTAATATTCCTTGATAGATTTCTGGGTATTTTCTCACATTATCGCCCACACAAAAGAAAGTGGCTTTCACATTTTTCGACCTAAGAAGTTCTAAAGTCCATGCTGTGGATTCTGGAATAGGACCATCGTCGAAGGTGATGTAAACCACTTTTTCGCTTGTGTTGTAATCCCAAGTCAGGCTAGGAAATAGCTTCTTTAAAAGTTGAGGTATTCTTACGAATCGCATAAAATAAATTGATTTAATGCATCAAAAGTATAAGTCTTGACGGAAAATGCATAAAAAGATGAAGAAATATATTTTCATATTTAGCTGCATTTGAGTTGTTTTTCACGTAGAATGATGTTAAAAGTTTGAAATTCCCTTGCAGAAGTTAAACGCTTGTTTAATTTTGCATCAAATTAATTGATATGGAAGATAGTAGATCTAAAATTTTGAATGCCTCAGCTCAGCTGTTTGTGAAGAATGGTTATGACGGAACCAGTGTGAGACAAATCGCGAAAGAAGCAGGGGTAAATATTGCTATGATCTCCTATTATTTTAAATCTAAGGAAGGTGTCCTGATTGATTTAATCTCAGAAACTGCCAGACAATTAAAAGAAAAAACGGATCATATTAAATCGCTGGATCTTGAGCCGCGAGAAAGAGTCTCAAAATTATTTATAACCATTATCGACCATTTTGTTGAGCACGATATGGTGAGTTATGTTTTTGGAACAGAATTGTCATTAAATCGGAATAAAAACATTGTCGATTTGATTTTAGCTATCGTCTCAAAAAATCAGAAATATACTTACGAATGCATCAAGGCTTGCAAGCCTAATATTGATGAAACTCTCTGCAAGATGATTCCAGTTATGATATTGGGAATGGTTAATAAGGCTTTATCAACACCAAGAGCATTGGATACAGCATTGGAAAATCAAAGCTTTTCAAGCAATAATAAAAGTGAGATAAGAAGATATTTACATCTGTTTGTACAGGATTATTTAACGCTTCAATTGGGAAAAGAGTAAGCTATATAGGGTGATTAAACCGCGAAGTTATTTGCGTGTTTTTTTTATGATCATGAATTAAACAAACGTTTAATCAATGAATCGGAATTTTAAATGAAATATCTAAATAATAATTTGATGACATCAATAAGATTATTGGGAGCTGGATTAATTTTATCCTTATTCCTTTTTGGCTGTAAAGCTAAAACAGAAGTTGAAAAGGCAATACGTCCTGTGAAAGTAATGACTGTAGAAGGTAGCAATAACACGTCTATCCACACTTTCCCCGGAAAAGTAAAAGAATCCCGAGAGGTGAAATTGGCATTTCGAGTTCCAGGTCCTTTGGTTCAGCTTAATGCAAAAGAAGGCATGTTCGTAAAAAAGGGTGACCTATTAGCTGAGATTGATCCTCGTGATTTTGAGGTTAATTTGGAAGCAGCTAAAACCAATTGGCAACATGCTAAGCAGGATGCAAAACGCTATCAGGAACTTTATGAGAAAAAATCGATACCCGAAAGCACTAAAGAAAAAGTAGAGGTTGCAGCAGCAGTGGCAGAATCTAATTTCAATAAAGCAACAAATGCTCTAAACGATACCAAACTTTTCGCTCCTTTCGATGGTTACGTACAGACTAAAATGGTTGAAAACTTTGAAAAAGTTGGAGCAGGTTATCCAATTTTGACCTTACTAGATGTTTCTGTTCTTGAAGTAATTGCAGGTCTTCCTGAAAGTATTGCTAGCCATTCCGGCGATTTTAAATCGTATACCTGTACGGTTAAAAATGGTAAAACAAGAGTTATTTCTGCCAAGTTGAAGGAAATAAGTAAAAAAACGGCTGGTAATAATCAGATGTATCCTATAAGAGTATACTTAAACAAGGAGGAGTCGAAAAACCTTCGTCCAGGAATGAATGCAAGTTTAAATATCGAGATTAGGGAAACGACTACTGAAGATGGCTTCGAACTCCCAGTTGCATCTATTATTAATTATAAAGGCAAGAGTATTGTTTGGGTTTATAACGAAAAACAGAATTTAGTTAATCAGCGTGAAGTTGAGGTCGTTCGTTTATTAGCCAATGATAAAGTATTGGTTCGAAAAGGAATTCTTGAAGGTGAACAAATTGTGGTTGCTGGTGCGACTTTCCTTATCGATAAACAAGCTGTGAAACTATTGACCGAGAAGACCAATTCAAACATAGGAGGTCTATTATGAATATAGCTAATTATTCGGTCAACAATAGGGTTGTAATCTGGGTTGCCGTTTTCTTTAGTCTTGTTGGAGGTGTATTTTCCTATACGAAGTTGGCAAAGCTTGAAGATGCTGAATTTACACTGAAAACAGCCTTGGTAATTACATCCTACAAAGGCGCTTCTCCTCATGAAGTTGAATTAGAAGTTACTGATGTTATTGAACGAGCTGTTCAGGCAACTAAAGGGCTTGATTTTATCGAATCGGAATCGAAAGAAGGCTTGTCAATTGTAACCGTTGAGATTAAAGGAAGCAAGAAAACAGCTGATATGCCCCAAATTTGGGACGATTTAAGGCGAAAGGTTAACGACTGCAGACCTTATTTACCACGCACTGCCTACCCGATGGTCTTAGATGATTTCGGAGATGTTTATGGTGTTTTTCTTTCCCTTTCAGGAGAAGACTACAGCTATGCTGAACTTCAGGATTATTCAGCCATGCTGAAGCGTGAGCTTTTGATGGTTAAAGGTGTCGCAAAGGTTAAGCTCTTTGGAACAAAAACGGAAAGTATCGAGATCAATTTGTTGAGTTCTAGAATGGCTAGTTTTGGAATTAACCCAGGACAGGTCATCGGTATTTTAAATGATCTGAATTCGAGATGGGATAATGGACAGATTGAAGTTGATGGACAGAGAATAAAAATCCGCGACCGAAGTAGTTTTAAGACCGTTGAAGAAGTTGGCGATTTGGTGATTCAGGATTACAGCAATCAACAGATTAAACTTAAAGATATAGCTGATATAAAAGAAGCTTATCAGCAGCCAGTAAGAAACTTAATGCGTTTTAATGGTAAGGAGTCTATTGGTGTTGGATTGTCGATGTCGTGGGGTGTTAATGTGATGGATGTAGGTGAAGATATTGATAAACGCCTGGCAGAATTAAATACTCAGTTACCGATAGGTTTGAGTATTGATAAGGTTTATTTTCAATCTGACGAGGTTGCTGAATCAAACAGTTTGTTTATGACTAATCTCGCCGAATCGGTAGCTATTGTAGTCGTTATTCTTCTTCTGTTTATGGGTTTACGATCAGGTTTACTAATTGGAAGTGGACTGATTCTTACAATTCTAGCCACTTTTATTGTGATGCTAGCGGGTGATATTGCTTTGCAACGAACGTCATTGGCTGCTATCGTTGTGGCCATGGGTATGTTGGTTGATAATGCCATTGTAGTCACGGATGGGGCACTCGTCGCCTTGCAAAGAGGGCATTCCAGACGAAAATCAGCATTGATGGGAGCCGAAACAACGATTTGGCCTTTGTTTGGTGCAACCTTGATTGCCATTTTAGCCTTCCTTCCTATTTATATGGCTCCGGGATCAGTTGGTGAAATCTGTAGATCTATGTTTCAGGTTTTAGCAATTTCATTGGGATTGAGTTGGCTTTTCGCTGTAACACAGAATGTTCTTTTTAGTGACAGTTTTCTAAAAGTGAATAAAAGTGCGATGAACAAAGAGCCTTTTTCAGGAAAAGGTTACAAAATATTCGAGAAGCTTTTGATGAAGGTTTTGCGTCATCGTTTGATTTCACTGACAGTCATTATACTCGTTTTGATTGGTAGCTTAATGGTTTTTGGTAAAGTCAAAAAGCCATTCTTTGTTGAACTAACGAAACCTTTGGTAACCGTGAATTATTGGTTGCCCGAAGGAACTGATATTAAAGAGGTCGAAGCTGATTTGAAGGAGATTGAGCAATTTGTAATGAAGGTTGATCATGTGACGTCAGTTACAACAGCAATTGGAGAATCTTTACCCCGATATATTTTGATGGCTGAAGTTGTTAAGAACAACTCATCTTACGGGCAGCTTTTGGTTAGAACTGATGAGTTTGATAATCTTGCTGAGGTGAGAACGACAATTGACACTTATATCAAGGAGAATTATCCTAGAGCAAATGTACATTCAAAGTTATTGTTGGGAGGTCCACCTTTGGAGTTTAAGATTGAGGCTCGATTTATGGGACCTGATCCCGCAGTTTTACATGCTTTGGCTGATCAGGCTAAGGATATCATGCGTCATGAAGAGTTGGCAATCAATGTTCGTGATGACTGGAGACAGAAAGTGATGACCTGGGAACCGGTTTATAATCAGCAGAAAGGTAGACGTGCAAATGTGAGTCGACAACAAATGTCAATGGCATTACAAACGGCAAATGATGGTGCGGTAGTTGGACGTTTTTACGATGGCGATCAAGCCCAAAGCATTTTGCTGAAAGTTGTAGATGATACCCATGATCAAAATAACCAGTTGCAATATCTACCCGTGTGGGGTGGTGGAGCTTCTGCTACTATTCTCGATCAGGTTCTTGATGGTTCAAATATGGCTTGGGAAGATCCTGTGATTCGAAGATTTAACCGTCGCCGTTCTATCACAGCACAATGTGATCCTATTTCTTCTGACATAACAAGCGATCAGCTTTTAGCGAAATTAAAATATAAGGTCGAAGCCATTTCATTACCTGAAGGTTACTATTTGATGTGGGATGGTGAGCATAGAAAACAAGTTGAAGGAAATGAAAATGTGGGTGCATTTCTACCCTTGGCAATTATACTGATGATGATTGTTATTGTGATTTTATTCAATTCTTTCCGTCAGACTATGATTATTTTCTTGATGCTACCACTCTCATTTATTGGTGTAGCTAACGGGCTATTTGTCTTTGATAAAGCCTTTGGTTTTATGGCTATTGTAGGTTTCTTAGGCTTGCTGGGAATGGTCATCAAGAATGCTGTGGTTCTGATTGATCAGATTAATGTGCTGATAAAAGATAGGTCGCCACTCGAAGCTGTTGTTGAATCGGCAATATCGAGAATGCGTCCTGTGATGATGGCAGCACTTACGACGATCTTAGGTATGATTCCACTGATTAACGATGCTATGTATGGCTCTATGGCGGCAACCATCATGTTTGGATTGCTTTTCGCGACCATCCTAACACTATTTGTAGTACCGCTATTCTTTTGCTTGTTCTATAAGATTAAGATTGTTGATTAGTATGATATTATCTCCTGCTTCTCCTCCTTTTTAAGGAGGAGTACCCGAGGTACGAGGGGGAGGTGGTTTGAGAGGTCGTTTTTTTAACCACCCCGACTTGTTTCTAAAATTAGAAGTAAGTCACCCCTCCTTAAAAGGAAGGAGGGGAAACTGAAAGAACCTCAGAAATTTTAAAAAAATAATACAATGCGATATAAAATATTACTAGTGTTTATTGCTTCAATCTGCTTTGTAAAACCCTCTATCTCACAAGAGGTTTTGAGTTTGAAGAAGTGTAGAGAGTTGGCAAAAGAACACAATCAGGATGTGCAAAATGCAGCCTTAAATGTTGCGATTTATGAAAGTCATCTGAAATCAAATAAAACCAATCAATTACCTAAACTTGATTTTTCTGCTAGCTTAACTCGCCTGGGAGACCCTCAGGTCACAAAAATGCCGGCTTTTCAGCTACCTAACGTGGATTTAAGTCCTAGTGGTGTTCTTTTTCCTGGAGGAACGCTTTACGAAGCTCCAGAGAACTTATATAGGCTTAATTTATCACTCGTTCAGCCTATTTATATGGGAGGAAAGCTTAGAAACCTGAATAAGCTGAGTCAAAAGAATGTTGACCTCTCAAAAGAGAACCTTCGTCTGGAAAAATCGAATCTCCTATTGGAGACTGACGATACCTATTGGACTATCGTTTCACTAAAAGAAAAGGTGATTTTGACTATAAAGAGTATCAAGTTTCTTGAAGAGTTTAAAAAGGATATTAATAATCGATATGAGGTTGGTTTGGCCACAAAGAATAATGTCTTACAGGCTCAAGTGAATCTGAATCATGTGAAATTGGCCAATATTGAAGCCGAAAATGGTGTCGATTTAGCCAATATGTCTCTTTGTCGACTAATTGGGTTTCCTCTTTGGCAAAAAGTTCAGTTAAAGGACTCTATTGTGAACAAAGCGACACTTCCTGATTTTGAAATAGCTCATAAAAAAGCTTTGGCCCAACGACCTGAATTAAAAATGGGTCAACTGGCTGTTGATATGGGTGAACTTGGTGTTAAAATGACACGTGCTGATCAATTGCCAAGCCTAAATGTTGGTGTGAACAGTTACTACGGTAATCCAAATCATTTTGGAGTTGATGAGGCTGAAATGTCATGGAATGCTTCAGCAAAATTAACCGTTCCAGTCTTTCATTGGGGAGAAAAAAGACAGGCTGTCAAGCGCAGCAAAATTACGCATCAGCAGGCTGTTAATGAATTGGAAAAGAACAAAGATCTAGTTGCTCTTGATGTGCAACAATCTTTATATGCACTTAAGGTAGCCATTTCGAAAATGAGCTTTACTGAAACCTCATTGGAACAGGCAGAAGAAAACTTGACGATCACTAGAAATAATTACGCCGTTGGTGTCGCTTCAGTGACTCAGGTGCTCGATGCACAGGTGTCCTGGCAATCTTCTTACAGCAATTATATTGATGCTAAAATTAGTTGTCAGCAGATGTATTCAGTTTATCTGAAAGCTATTGGTGAGCTGGATCAGATCTAATACTGAATTGTATTTGATTTAATAAGGTTATGAATTAAAATGAGGGGATGTTTATGCATCCCCTCATTTTTTTTATTTTATTCGCTTTTTGTGAGCTCTTTTTTCTTGTAGAGTCCAATAATCCGTTTCATCTCGCCAAGCAATGCTTCGTTACGTCTTCCGGATCGCACAAAATCTGACAAACTGGTTGGTTTTAGGCTGTTATAATAGTTTAGCTCTTGAGTTAAGCGTGTCTGGATGATGTTCATCATCTCCATAGCTGTATCACGTTTACCTAACTTCAAATAATTCTCAGCCATTAATAGAGCGATATAATCGTATGAACTGACCTCGTTAGGAAGTAATTTTCTACTTCTATCCAGAACTTCAATTGCCTTTTCGTTTTGATTCTCAGAAATTAGGGTATTTGAAAGACTTAGGAAGTTATTTCTCAAATTAAGACACATTCGTTTGATGTTTTCATCTCTATAGATGCCTTTTTTATTGATATTGCCCCACTTGAATTTGTTCATCATATTTTCGAATAGGATATCAGAATCGATACGTCCAAGGTTGCTGGCTGTGTCAGCCGTTTTAATCGGGACTAATCGATAAGCTAAACCTTCCAACTGAAAGTAATCCTGAAGGCCATAATAGCCCGATTTTGGTACGGTTTGAGAGAAGTAGATAGGACGTTTCCAATTGTTGGTTAAAAGCATATCATAAAGTGCTAAACCCGATTTTTCCATGAAATTCTGATTAAGTTTCCACTCCAACTGAGATACGATGTTGGTAGAATCTTTCGCCGATACAGTTTGGGTAGCCAAAATCTGTTGTTTGTCTATTGGCAGTCTAAATTCTCGGGCCGGTATATGATCAATTTTTTGATCGTAGCCATAAATTGTTTTTGTACTTTCCTTGTCAGATAGAACATATTCAAGGGCATCTTTTAAATTTAGTCCCTTATTTTTCTTCACCCAAGCTTCAAATCGAGGATCATCTACGATGTAAACAACATCGCGATTACCCATCAAATATTTCTCTCTATCCATTGATATAGGCAGGCTCTTTGAATCATAGTTGTCCCGTTTCATTTGGTCGATATACCAATCTGTTGAAAGGTAACTTAGATTACAAACCCGAACATCGGTTCTGATACCTTCAACCTCCTGTAAATACCAAAGTGGGAAGGTGTCATTGTCGCCCATGGTAAATAAGATCGCATTTGGGGCGCATGAATTCAGATAATTATAGGCCAAATCGTGTGCGAAATATCGATCAGATCGATCATGATCGTCCCAGTTTTGTTGAGCAAGTAAAGCAGGTACAGCTAGGAAGCAAATAGATGAGGCGAGAATCAAGCTCAATTTAGGAGTCAGGTATTTTTCAAGGCCATTAATCACCGCAAGCACACCAAGTCCAATCCAAATTGCAAAGGCGTAAAATGATCCAGCGTAAGCGTAATCACGCTCGCGAGGTTGCAAAGGGGGTTGATTTAAGTATAGAACGATAGCCAATCCTGTAAAGAGAAATAGGAGTAGGACCACATAGAAATCATTTTTCCCTTTTTTACTGTGTTTGTATTGATATACCAGACCTATAAGCCCCAGAATTAGTGGCAGAAAATAATAGGTGTTGTTGGCCTTATTCGACTTCATATCATCCGATCGCAATGATTGATCACCTAACCTGAGATTATCGATGAAAGGAATCCCTGATATCCACGCACCCTTTGTCTTATCTCCATAGGATTGCACATCATTCTGTCGACCTGCGAAATTCCACATGAAATATCGGATATACATGTGATTAATCTGATAGGAAAAGAAAAAGTTTAAATTCTGTCCAAAGCTTGGTTTTTCCTTTTGTTTAGGGTTGAGCCCTGTCCATTTGGCATATTCTACGGGAGCGCGTCCCGACATGCCTTTGGTGTACATTCTAGGGAAAAGGGTTTTATGACTCGAGCTATAATTATTTTTTTCTAACTCATAAGAGAGTTCATATTTCCCATTTTTTTGAATATATACCTTTTTTGATACGCTACTTGGATTCTCTTCATCAGTAGGAGCATTGAAATATTGTCCATAAATAAGAGGATTCGAGCCATATTGTTCTCTGTTGAGATAGGATAGAAGAGAGAAAACATCTTTCGGATTATTCTGGTTCAAAGCTGGGTTTGCAGATGCTCGAATCATAATTAGACTATAGGATGAATAGCCAATAAGTATGACACTTATAACTGTAAGAAGCGTATTTAATAAAACTTTTTGGCGTTTAATACTGTATCGAATGCTAATAATTAGTCCAATAAATAGGAGAACTAAGTAGAATAACAAACCTGAATTAAAGGGTAGAGAGAGACCATTGACAAAGGCAAACTCGAACCAGATTCCAACTTTTAAAACCCCAGGAATAATCAGATACATGATGCTTGCCAAAAGTAGAATCGCAGCAGATAAGGCTATAAGGATCCCTTTTTTTGTAACAGGATATTTTTTGAAATAGAAGAGAATTACGATAGCAGGTATAGCAAGCAAGTTCAATAGGTGAACACCAATAGATAAGCCCATTAGATAGGCAATCAAAATTAACCATCGATTTGCATGAGGGGAATCGGCTTCGCTCTCCCACTTTAGAATAGCCCAAAATACGACCGCTGTAAACAGTGATGACAGCGCGTAAACTTCCGCTTCTACTGCTGAAAACCAAAAGGTATCTGAGAATGCATAAGCTAAAGCTCCAATCAGACCAGCACTCAATATTTTACCCGTTTGTATTGAATTGTAGTCACCGTTTTCAGGTTTAATTAGTTTGCGAGCCAAATAAGTAATGCTCCAAAACAAAAACATGATTGTAAAGGCTGAAGCTATTGCAGAAAGGCTGTTTAGCATTAAGGCAACTTGAGATTCGTCTGATGCAAAAAGAGAAAAAAATCGCCCTAGCAACATGAAAATAGGTGCTCCTGGAGGATGTCCAATTTCCAACTTGTAGGCTGCCGTTATAAATTCGCCACAATCCCAGAAACTGACTGAAGGTTCAAGTGTAAGAAGGTATACCAGAGCTGAAATGGAAAAAACTAACCAGCCTCCAATGATATTGAATTTTTGGAATTTTGACATGTGGTGATGAGTTAAAATTAGGTCAACGAATTTAGGGAAATAATTACGAAGCTCTTATAAAGATCATGTGAAAAAATGTAAAATGATTGGATATATCATCCATTGAAAAATAGAGCTATAGATAAGCTTCATATTTAAGAATGAATCTAAATATTGCTTTGGTCGATGTTTTTTTCATCGCTATGAATGTTCTTCAGCAGGTGTTGATTGACCGTTTTAAAACACAGCAGTGTGAAATAGAAATATAAATGTTTAAATATAAACATAGCGTTTGTTTTCAATACGGATTACGAAAAGGTTTCCGAAGCTATTTAGAATGAATTTAAGCAGTGGTGATGTGTTTAGAATTATTCCTAATAAGCAAGGCTAGTGTGCAGATTAGTAAGTCTTTTATGCACCGAAAATAAAATTATCTTTGCTATGCGATTTTACATCAGGACGGGTGTAAATGACTGTTAAGAAATGCTTTGCAATTAATTAAAAAACGAATCCTGTGATGAACAAGATAATTTCATTTGAAGAGGCTGTTGCCAAGATTAAAGATGGTATGACTATCATGATTGGTGGCTTTTTATCGGTTGGAACTGCCAACCAAATGGTTGATGGCATTGTTGCCTCGAATGTTAAAAATTTAACAGTCGTTTGTAACGATACGGCATTTGCCGATAAGGGCTTAGGGAAATTGATTGCAAACAAGCAAGTTGCCAAGGTCATCACTTCATATGTTGGAGCGAACTCTGCTTCAATTGAGCAAATGAATAGCGGTGAACTAATTGTTGAGTTCAGCCCTCAAGGAACTCTAGCAGAGCGTGTACGTGCTGGTGGTGCTGGTCTGGGTGGTGTGTTAACTCCAACAGGATTGGGGACTATGGTTGCTGAAGGAAAGGATATCGTTACAGTTGACGGAAAAGAATTTATTCTTGAAAAACCTTTACATGCTGATATTTCACTAATCGGAGCTAGCATGAGTGATACACAAGGAAATCTTACTTACCGTGGAACTTCACAGAATTTTAATCCATTGATGGCGACTGCTGGAGATCTTGTAATTGTTGAAGCTGAAGAAATTGTTGAGGCTGGAACATTCAAACCAGAAGAAGTGAAGACTCCATCTATCTACGTTGATTATATCGTAAGAGCAAACTAATTAAACCTTGATTGAGGGTTCACAATCCTCAGATTGATTTGACTATTTAAACAAAATATACAAACACTATACTATTATGGAACAGGCAATTATTAGAGTACGCATGAGTTCACACGATGCTCATTATGGTGGAAACCTTGTTGATGGCGCTAAGATGCTTCAACTTTTTGGTGATGTAGCTACTGAGTTATTGATTCGTCGTGATGGCGATGAAGGTTTGTTTGCAGGTTACGAAAGCGTTGAGTTTTTAGCTCCTGTTTATGCTGGTGATTATATCGAAGCAGTTGGTGAGATTATCAAAGAAGGTAACTCAAGTCGTAAAATGAAATTCGAAGCGCGTAAGGTTATTGTTCCTAGAACTGACATCTCTGATTCAGCTTGTGATTTACTTGAAGAGCCAATCGTAACATGTCGTGCAGTTGGTACTTGTGTAACACCAAAAGCCAGCCAACGTAAATAATATTTGATTTTAATGATATGAGTCGGGAATGACGACCAAGAAATTACCGACTAACTAATTTTATTTCATTCTCGACTCATATTTCTAAATACTTAAGCCATGGAAAAGTTAATTATCACAGCCGCAATAAGTGGTGCCGAAGTAACAAAAGAGCATAACCCTGCTGTTCCATATACTGTTGAAGAATGTGTTCGTGAAGCTGGGTCAGCTATTGAAGCTGGTGCTAGTATCATTCACCTTCATGTTCGTAAGGACGATGGTACACCAACTCAAGATAAGGATCGTTTTAAGACAGTAATGGATGCGATTCACGCTCAATACCCTGATGTTATTATCCAACCTTCTACAGGTGGTGCAGTTGGAATGACCAATGACGAGAGACTTCAGCCTACTGAGTTGAATCCTGAAATGGCAACTCTTGACTGTGGAACATTAAATTTTGGTGGTGACGAAATCTTCGAAAACACAGAGAATACAATCAAGTATTTCGGTCAGAAAATGATTGAGAGAGGTATTAAGCCTGAATTAGAAGTTTTCGATAAGTCGATGATTGACATGGCTTTGCGTCTTGAGAAAAAAGGATTTATCAAATCACCTATGCATTTCGATTTTGTGATGGGTGTAAACGGAGGTATCTCCGGAACACTTCGCGATTTCAACTTCATGCGTGGAAGTATTCCTACTGATGCAACTTACACGGTTGCCGGTATTGGTCGTTTCGAATTCCCATTAGCTGCAGCGGCTATCATCGATGGTGGTCATGTTCGTGTTGGTTTCGAGGATAATACCATGATTTCGAGAGGTGTTGTTGCTGAATCGAATGGTCAGTTGGTAGCGAAAGTAGTTCGTTTGGCTAATGAATTTGGTCGCGAAATTGCAACTCCAGCAGAAGCAAGAGAAATTTTAGGTTTAAAAGCAAAATAAGTTAAGATGATCAATTAGTGATTAATAATTATCAAGATTCAATTGTTAATTACCAATCACTAATCATTAATTCATATAGAATGAAAGCAGGAAACAAATACGGAACTCATAGAGTCCTTGAACCACAAGGAACACTTCCACAGCCAGCTATTAAGTTGGATAACACCATGTCAATTTACGACAATGAGGTTTTAATCGATGTTGAAACTTTAAACATTGATTCGGCAAGTTTTACTCAAGTAAAAGGTGCTTGTGACGCTGATACGGCTAAGATGGAAGAAATGATTCTTTCTATCGTTTCTGAACGAGGCAAAATGCAAAACCCAGTTACGGGTTCTGGTGGAATGTTGATTGGTACAATTAAAGAAGTTGGACCAAATTTCCCAAATCAAGATCTTAAGGTAGGTGATAAAGTAGCGACTTTGGTTTCTCTATCTCTTACTCCTCTTAAAATTGATAAAATCAAGAATATTAACTTATCTAACGATCAGGTTGATATCGATGGACAAGCGATTCTGTTCGCTTCAGGTTTATACGCAGTTCTTCCAACTGATTTACCAGAGAAATTAGCTTTAGCTGCTCTTGATGTAGCTGGTGCTCCTGCTCAGGTTGATCGTTTGGTTAAAAAAGGAGACACCGTTTGCATTATCGGTGGTGGTGGAAAATCAGGTGTTCTTTGCTGCTACCAGGCAATGAAAAAAGTAGGTCCTAAAGGAAAAGTAATTGTAGTTGAGTATTCTGCTGAGAATGCAAAACGTATTACTGACCTTGGTTTAGCTACTGACGTAATTGTTGGAGATGCGACTGATGTAATGAATGTTTACACTGAGGTAACTAAGATTTGTGGCGAAGAAGGTTGCGATGTGGTTATCAATAATGTAAATGTTGCTTCTACTGAAATGTCATCAATCCTGATCACTAAAGATCGTGGTTGTGTGTATTTCTTCTCTATGGCAACTTCTTTCTCTAAAGCAGCTCTAGGTGCTGAAGGTGTAGGTAAAGATGTTGATATGATTGTTGGAAACGGTTATGCAATTGGTCATGCTGATCTAACACTTGAAATCATTAGAGAGTCAGCAGGAATTAGAGAGTTATTTGAAAAATTATACGTGTAGATTATAGAATTGAGATAAGAGTATCGAGTATCAAGATATAATTTTTGATACAACAGGAAATTTCTCCTTGATACTTGATTCTAAATCTTGAGACTAAAACAAAATATGATGATTGAAAATAAGGGACGTAAGGAAATGTTTCCAGAGGTTACAGACGAACAGTGGAACGATTGGAGATGGCAGGTAAGAAACCGTATCGAAACTCTAAAAGATCTTAAAAAGTATATCAGCCTTACAGCTGATGAAGAAGAAGGTGTTGAGAAGTCCTTGGCAACATTGCGTATGGCTATTACACCCTATTATTTATCTCTAGTAGATGTAAATAATCCAGATTGTCCTGTTCGTAAGCAGGCTATTCCTACTGCATTGGAAGTTCATCATGCTGATGCTGACCTACTAGATCCATTGCA
>NZ_JBFFKR010000029.1:0-25908 GCF_041555295.1 Ancylomarina sp.
AAAAAAAAGACTGATACAATTGAAAACAGCATTTGTGTTTAATTATTGTATCAGTCTCTCTATATATCCTTTATTTATCTATTTCAACTTTTGTAGATAATCGATAAGGTATTTGGCGTTTTGTTCAGGTTCATCCTTTTCAATCTCAATTCTGTAAACTTCTTGTGTCGTTCGTGTATCGAGACCATGTCCGTACGCTTTATCGTAGTAATCTAGTGTGATATCGGCAACTGTGGCATAATCCCCCTGCTCTAAACTTTCGAATGCGCGTTTTACTTTCAGTCCACCCAATCGTTTTTCAATCTTACTACACATTTGTTTAAGCAAATCAATATCGAAACAAGCGTATTCCTTAACCAATCGTTTAATACGTTCGGATTTAGGAACAATTATAGCTAAAAGCGGCGCTTTCCTCATTTGATCAAAAAGTGCATCGTTAATCCATACAGATCCTACTGCATGGCTTTCGTCTTCTGTCCAAATTGTTTTAGAATGATCAAATTCTTGCCAAATCTTTCCTAGATCATTTTCATATTGCTCCGTTGTTGGTTGGTCAACTTGCCCCAGGGCTCCAAAGACAGATCCTTTGTGATTCGCCACACCTTCCAAATCAAGAACTTGTTCGCCCAGATCGGTTAGTTTGTGTAAGACTTCTGTTTTACCGCTACCGGTATAACCACCTATTACAACCAAATTTGTAGGCCAGGAAAAAGATTCACGTATGTAATGGCGGTAAGCTTTATAGCCACCAACAAGTAGGCTGGGCTTAAGACCGGCTGTTTCGAATAACCAAGCCATACTACCGCTTCGCATACCACCTCGCCAACAATGTATCAGGATTTCACCATCAATGGCTAATTTTTTTGCTCTTCTAACAAACACAGACAACTTTGGACCAACCAACTCTAAACCCAGAAGAACCGCAGCATCTTTGCTTGAACGCTTGTATTTCGTTCCGACCTGTGCACGTTCTTCGTTAGTGAAAATGGGTATGTTAAAAGCACCAGGAATGTGCCCTTGTTCAAATTCAGCAGGCGTTCTTACGTCTATCATTGGAATTGTTTTTCCTTTTTCGAGAAAGTCTTGTGCTGATAATTTAGTGACCATGTTTTTAGATAAAAATTGTCCCGTCCTCAGTTATTGAGGAGCGGGATTATAAATAAGTATATGCGGACGATCTTAATCTATTTTTGAAGTCTTAGCCTTCAAGGAATTCACCTAATATTGAACTTCCGCCTTTTCGAGTGTTACTTCCCATAGGAGAAATAGCTTGAATTAGTTTTCTAATTGGCATAGATTGTAGGTAAACCTTACCAGTTCCGCGTAGAGTTGCTAAAAAGAGACCTTCTCCACCGAAAACCATCGATTTTAAACCTCCAGCTTTTTCTATTGAAAATTCAATCCCTTCTTCAAAAGCGACGACACAACCCGTATCAACTCTTAAAGTTTGGTTATTTAATTGTTTCTCAATGACTGTCCCTCCTGCATGTACGAAGGCTTTGCCATCGCCTTGTAGCTTTTGTAGGATGAATCCTTCACCACCAAAGAAAGTCGCTCCTAATTTTTTATTGAAAGCAATACTAACCTTGGTTCCTAAAGCTGCACAAAGGAAGCCATCTTTCTGAACAATTAGTGTTCCTCCAGATTGCTTTAAATCAATTGGCATAATAGTGCCTGGGTAAGGTGCTGAAAAGGCAACCTTTGCTTTTCCATAACCTCTATGAGTAAAGTGAGTCAGGAAAAGTGATTCGCCTGTAATCATGCGAGAACCTGCCGATAATAACTTGCCAAACAAACCAGCCTCAGGTTCTGATCCATCACCCATTTTAGCTTCAAACTGAATGCCTTCTTCCATATAAGCCATGGCTCCAGCTTCAGCAATTACAGTCTCGTTTGGATCCAATTCAATCTCGACCAACTGAATGTCGTTGCCGTATATTTTGTAATCTATTTCGTGTGAACGCATATTTTCAAATGTTAGGATTCATAAAATAAAGGTTCAATATATAAGGATTTAGCCTAAACTCAAAGAGGAGAGAAGTCCAGTTTTAGAATTTAACTTTTGTTAAATATTTAAGTCTATCGGTATTTTAAATCTTCGTCTTCAGACATCATACCCCAATAACTGTCATAGCGAGATACTGCGATATCACCTGTTTCAACAGCTTCCTTAACAGCGCATTTAGGTTCGTGCATATGCGTGCAATTGTGAAATTGACACTTGTTAGAAGTTCTGAAAATTTCAGGAAAGAAGTGAAACATCTCTTCTTTTTTCATATCAAATGTTCCAAAACCACGAATTCCAGGTGTGTCTATAATGTAGCCACTGAAATCAAGCTCGAACATCTCTGAAAAAGTTGTCGTGTGTCTACCTGAAGAATGTGATTCTGAAATTTCACCGGTTTTCAATTCCAATCCGGGCTGGATATAATTGATTAATGTTGATTTACCAACGCCGGAGTGTCCTGAAAGAAGGTTGATTTTACCTTTCATCTCTGCTTTAAGCACATCAATGTTTAATCCGGTAATTGCAGATACTTCGAAACATCTATAGCCAATGTTCTGGTAGACATCTTTAAGTTCTTGTAATTGTACTAGGTCTTTTTCTTTATAACGATCGACCTTGTTAAAAACGATGTTTACAGGAATATTGTATGCTTCAGCAGCTGCCAAAAAACGATCGATAAAAGTACTTGTGGTAAGTGGATAGTTAACAGTCACAATTAAGAAGGCGTGATCGATATTAGCTGCAATAATCTGACTACTCTTTGAAAGATTAGTCGATTTACGGATGATGTAATTCTTTCTGTCATTGATTTTCACAATAACATTGGAATCCTTATCTTGGTTGAACTCAACAATGTCACCCACCGAAATAGGATTAGTCGTACGAATTCCTTCCATACGAAACCGACCTTTGATTCTACAGTCGTGAATTTCTCCATCATCGGTTTTAACGGTGTACCAGCTTCCAGTTGATTTTATGACTAATCCTTCTTTCACAGTTTATTTTTTTTTTTGAAAAGGCTGAATCGCACTTCTCACTGATCTTGCTTATTGATAGACAATTTGACCTGTCAGTTATAGTCCTGAAAGATCTCTGTCTTAATTATTCGACAAAAATAGTATTTTTTTGTGGATTAGCTTTTTAGAAATTAGTTACCAGCTATATTCTGATTAAATTAGTTTTTGAATTAGAGTAATGATGAGAAGTAGGCAGATTTTAAAAGAAAGATTTATTGGACTTTGTGAAAAATGAAACTCCCGTAAATACCTTGATTATCTAAACTTTCTCCTTCAATAGTAAATTCGTTTAATAGTATACCTTTCCAACAGTCGAGTTCATAAAAAATAGTTTTATCTGAGTGGATAATATCATATTCTGTCGCTTTTAAAATAATCTGACTACCATTTATTTCACCTTCAAGAAACTCTTGTATCATTATGGAGTTTGATGAATCAATGTTCTCCAAAAAAATGATTTTGCCAATAAGTCGCTTCCCTATCTGTCTGAGAAAGAGCTCACCCTTAGCTTTCCCATAGCTGTAGTCTTCTTCATAGAGCCATTTTCCACTTAGGCTGTCCATATCACATGATTAAAAATTTTGTTCGACTCAAAATATTTTACTTTCAGTAAGATACAAAACAATGCTGAAAAAAAATGATCTTTTTCCTGCATGAGACTTTGCTGAAAAAGAAAAATCACATATATTTGCAGCGTCTTAGTCAGAAATGACAGACAAAGGGATTGTCCCATGGTGTAATGGTAACACACCTGTTTTTGGTACAGGCATTTAAGGTTCGAGTCCTTATGGGACAACCAATATTAAAGCTTCGAATTTATATTCGGAGCTTTTTTTATTCCCCCTCTTTAGTACAATTGAAGTCCTAAAACATATCGTTTCTAGAATAATGTGCTCTGAATATGACTAATTTTGCTCCCTGTAAATCAAATAAGCACTTCAATGTCAAAATTATTTAACCCAAAACTGTTTAGCCTTTTAAAAGCCGGAATTGATAGAAAGCAAATTTCGAATGATGTCATGGCTGGTATTGTTGTTGGTATCGTAGCACTTCCACTTGCAATTGCTTTTGCTGTTGCCTCGGGTGTGTCGCCAGATAAGGGGTTGATAACGGCAATTGTTGCAGGTTTGCTAATCTCATTTTTGGGAGGTAGTCGTGTACAAATCGGTGGGCCTACAGGTGCATTTATTGTTATTGTTTATGGTATTGTTGAGACTCATGGTATTGATGGTCTGATTATTTCAACCATTATGGCAGGTGTCCTTTTGGTGATATTTGGATGCCTAAAGTTAGGCACACTGCTCAAATATTTCCCACATCCTTTGATTGTAGGTTTTACCAGTGGTATCGCTTTAGTGATATTTTCAACTCAAATTAAAGATGCCTTTGGTTTGGATATCGACAAAGTTCCTTCTGATTTTCTAGCGAAATGGGAGATGTATTTTGCTAATATTCATACATTGAATCCAACAGCCTTAATTTTAACTGTAGCAACCATCTTAATTAGTATTTATTCAAAGAAAATTACGAGTAAGATACCTGGTTCATTTATTGCCATTATTGCGATAACCGTAGCCGTTCAATTATTTGACCTTCCTGTTACAACTATTGAGTCATTCTTTGGTGAGATTCCGACTACGATTAGTATCAGTTTTCCAGCTATCGAGTGGGCAAACTTAAGTCAATATATTGCACCCGCAATTACAATTGCTCTACTTGGAGCTATAGAATCTTTACTATCTGCAGTTGTGGCTGATGGTATGATTGGTGGTAATCATCGTTCGAATACTGAATTGATTGCACAAGGAATTGCGAATATAGTAACACCTTTTTTTGGTGGAATTCCAGCGACCGGAGCTATTGCTCGTACAGCAACGAATATTAAAAATGGTGGTAGAAGTCCTATCTCAGGTATTGTACATGCGCTGACCTTACTACTGATTATGCTTTTCTTTGGAAAATGGGCAAAACTGATTCCTATGTCTTGTTTGGCTGGTGTATTGATTGTTGTTTCTTACAACATGAGTGAGTGGCGTGTTTTCCGATCTATTCTTAAGAGTTCTGGCTTTGATATTCTTGTTCTTCTGGCAACATTCTTCCTGACTGTTTTAGTTGATTTAACTATTGCTATTGAGGTTGGTGTTGTGCTATCAGCAGTTCTTTTTATGAAGAGAATGGCCGACAAAGGAGAGCAGATTCAAAAAGATGTGAATGTTGATTTAATAGAAGATTATAGCGACTTGCCTAAGGATATATCAGTTTACGAGATTAGTGGTCCTTTCTTTTTCGCATCAGCTAAGCAGTATGCTCAGTTGATTCAGCAAATTGGTTTAAAGAGTAAAACCATAGTGATTCGAATGCGACATGTTCCATTTATAGATGCAACAGGCTTTCATAATTTTAAAGCAGTGATTAATTCACTTCAAAATTCCCATGTTAAGATTATTCTCTCCGGTGTAAACGAATCGGTATTATTGGATATGGAAAAGTATGATTTGATTTCTAAAATTGGAGAAGATCATATATTCGATTCATTCAATCATGCTTTAGATTACGCCAAAGCGACTCTTAATTAGTTGAATATATTGACTTTTAGTTTATCTGTGCATTCTTCTTTAAGCATTTTGATGCTCTTTTTTAATACAGGATGTACAAAATTAGGGATGAGTTCTTCTAGAGGGTACAGTGCAAATGAACGTTCCTGAATTCTGGGATGAGGAATAGATAGTCTTTCATTTTCTATTAATTCATCGCCATAAAACAAGATGTCGATATCAATGGTTCGTTCGCAGTACTGTGTGGTTTTGCGAACGCGACCTAGTTCTTTCTCTATAGCCTGAGTTCTATCTAGTATTTCTAAGGCAGATAAATCTGAATCAAAAGCAATAACCTGGTTTAGAAAATTCTGTTCGTGGGTGAAACCCCAAGGTTCAGTTTCGTAAAGTGACGAAGCTTGAACGAATTCACCGATCAGATTTGTCATCTTTCTGACTGCTTCAGACAATAATTCTTCACGATTCCCAATATTACCTCCTAATAAAAAATAGATTCTAGTCATAAAATATCTGTTTGAACGGCAAAAAAACTAAAGAAATCTTACTCAGCAAAATATACATCGAAAAATATGTCAAATTGTCTTTCTTCATTTACAAAATAGATATATTTGTTATGAGAATCAGATCAATACTTTCTATCGGTTTCGGATCTTAAATTTAAACTAACTGACCAAAATAAAACTAATTTTCAAATTAAGTATTTATGAAGAATTTTTTTAAAATCACTTTTGCCTCTCTCTTAGCCTTTATCATTGGTAGTATTTTATTGCTGTTTATTGGTATTGGAATAGTAGGAGCGATAGTTGCTAGTGGCGATAAGCCCGTTACTGTAAAGAATAATTCTGTTCTTGAAATCTCTTTGAAAAAAGAGATTATGGATAGAGGTTCAGATAACCCTATGGATGGTTTTGATTTTATGAGCATGAAGCCTAAGACGAAATTAGGACTAAATAGTATTTTAGACTGTATTGATAAAGCAAAAACGGATGATAAGATAAAGGGTATTTATTTGAATATCTATGATATATCTTCAAGTTTTGGCGGTTACGCCGTTGCACAGGAAATCCGCACTAAACTGAAAGAGTTCAAAACTTCGGGGAAGTTTATTGTAGCTTATAATAATATGGGATTCTCCCAAAAAGCCTACTATTTAGCTTCTGTGTCTGATAGTATCTTTATTAATCCACTTGGTAATATTTGGTTTACAGGTATAGGTGGTGAGATGACTTTTTATAAAAACTTTTTGAAGAAAATCGGTGTTGAAGCTCAAGTTGTTCGAGTTGGTAAATACAAGTCGGCAACAGAACCTTATTTCCTTGAGAAGATGAGTGTAGCTTCTCGGGAGCAGTATTTAGCTTACACTTCAGCTATGTGGAATCAAATGGCAGAAGGTATTGCTCAGGAGCGTGATATTACTGTTGATACATTTAATAAATTAACCAATGAGCTTGCAGTACGTAAGCCTCAACATGCTTTGGATTATAAGCTTATTGATGGTATTATCTACGAAGATGAGATGGTTGCCAAGCTGAAGGATCTTGTTGGGACCAAATCGAAGAAGAAGCTAAATACAATTAGTATCGAAAAGTATACTAAGGCTCCAAGGGCAAATAAAAAATATTCAAAAGATAAGATTGCAGTTGTTTATGCAACTGGAGCAATCGGATTCGAGCAATCGTCAACTGCGATTGGCCCAGAACTGGCACAAACAATTCGTAAGGCTAGAAAAGATACGACTGTGAAAGCCATTGTTTTACGTATTAATTCACCGGGAGGGAGTGCTTTAATTTCAGATATCATCTGGAGAGAAGTTGATTTAGCAAGACAAACCAAGCCAGTTATTGCTTCTATGGGTAATGTTGCTGCTTCTGGAGGTTACTATATCGCATGTGCTGCTGATACAATTGTTGCTGATCCAAATACAATCACTGGTTCTATTGGTATTTATGGTTTATTTTTCTCAGGTGAGGATTTGATTAAGAATAAGCTTGGTTTAACTACAGATCCTATTGGAACACATAAGTTTTCATCTTTCGGAGGTGGCTATCCAATTCCATTTATGCCATTCTCTTCTCGTAAGTTCAATAAGCAAGAACGTATGATTCTTCAGGAGTTTCTTAACGATGGTTATGATACTTTCTTAAGCCGAGTTGCTGCTGGACGTCACAAGACTGTTGAAGAGATTCACGAAGTTGCACAAGGGCGTGTTTGGAATGCAATTGATGCCCAAGAAAAGGGCTTAGTTGATGTTTTAGGAGGTCTTGAAACAGCCATTGCAATTGCAAAAGAAAAGGCTGGTATCGAAGATTACCGATTGATTTCTTTACCAAAAGAAAAAGATCCATTCCAAGCTTTGGTTGACGATTTAACAGGTAATGTGAAGATGCAAATTCTTAAGAGTGAGTTGGGTGTTAATTACAAGTATTACGAAAAAACAAAAGACATTATGAATATGGGTGGTATTCAAGCTAGAATCCCATATCAAATCGATTTATATTAATTTTCAAGTCAATTAGCGAAAACGGTAAAAGGACTCTCAAGAAATTGAGGGTCTTTTTTTTATTTTGTATTTCACTCCTATGTTTTAGACAGTGGAAAAACTTATTATCTTTATCAGGATTCTAACAAATTAGAACAAAAAGTGTTGATATGGAAAAGATTAAAACGAATGCAGGTCATGGCTTAGGTGTAGCTGGTTTAGTTCTGGGTATCTTAAGCTTATTTATGGCTTTTATTCCTTGTGTGGGTGTTATTGCAATTGGGCCTGGTGTAATCGCAATTGTCTTATCTACAGTTGGCCTTATTCAAGCCAATAAGGATAATGGGTCTAAGGGGATTAATATTGCGGCTCTGGTGATTTCAGGTTTAGGAACTCTAATTGCATGTCTTTGGTTGTTCGTTTTTGTCGGTATCGCGTCGTTAGACGAAGATCAGATTGAAGGCATGGTTGAGGATGTGATTGAAGAAGTTGTTCGTGGGACAAATTCATGCAATACCGATTTACAAGATGAATTGGATAAATTGGAGATGCAATTGGATAGTCTTAAAATTGATGAAACAATTCATATTCAGACAGATTCAATGAAAATTAAAATTCACATCGAGAAAGAATAAGTCAGATGAAAGGAATTGATTCCTATAGAATCATCAACATCATATTTGCAGGAGTAATTGGACTGGTGTTCATTTACTCCTGTCTTTTTTTACCCGAGAATGGTAGTCATATAGTACCTTCTTTCTATACGGATATGACAGGTCATTCAAGTCCCTCCCTCGGGTTGTCAAGGGCATTTTCAGCTCTCGTGAGAGGACAAATTAGCCAGGCTAATCAGCTTAACTCAAATGCCCTGAGTATCTTTGCATTCTTCTGTTTTCAATTCCTTTTCCGATTAATTTCACTCAAGGTGGATAATATGAGTTTCGTTAGAAGAAACTCATGGATTCGAATTGATATTCTTTTATCGATTTCCTTATTTATGATTGCTTTTTATCCGCTCATTCAATTTACCCTACAAGCAATTGGAGATGTTATATGGTCAAGCTTTTAAGAATGGGTCAAGTGAATGTGTAAAAAAAGGATGTTCTTAAATGAATTCGTCATTCTGTTCCGGTACTCATCGGGATCAGAATCTTTTATGTGTTTATTGTAAGATCCTGAAACAAGTTCAGGATGACGTCTGATGTATAATCTTCACATTATAGATATCTTATTATTATATGCTTGTATAAGTTTATTCTTTGATAGAATTCACAACGTTCTGATTAAATTTATTGGTATCAAAACGTTTGTTGATAGATAATCCTAATCGAACGATTACGAGATCTTTAGAAGGGATAATGGATACCATCTGACCATGGTGACCAATACACATGAATTCATCAATTTCAGAATCGGCATTGAGCCAGAATTGAGCTCCATACTTCCCATTTGAAGCCTTTGCTGGTGTGTATGAATATTCCGCCCAACCTTCAGGAAGAATTCGCTCTCCGTTTGCCATTCCATCGTTTAAATACAATAAACCAAACTTAGCCCAGTCGCGAGTGGTCGCATATCCAAATGATGAGCCTACGAAAGTGCCTGAAGCATCAGCCTCAAAATAAAAGGAAGGTGCTCCAATCCTTTTGAATAATTCCTCGTAAGGGAAGTTGTGATATTCCTGATCGTTACTTATCGTATTGCGAATGTATTGACTAATGATATTCGATGTTCCTGAGGAATATATCCATTTGGAATCAGGTTTCACAGAGAATTGCTTAGCCATGGCATAACCTGAAGCTGCCCCTGTTTTATATAGCATCTTGGTAACATCCGACAAACCACCATAACCTTCATCCCAATCAAGCCCACTACTCATGTGCATCAGGTCATTTAGAGCAATATCTTTTCTTTCGTCATTTTCCCATTCTTTAAAAAGAGCTTTATCGTTAAGGTCAAGACGATTTTGGCTTTTCATGATACCGACCAAAGCATTGATAATGCTTTTGTTCATTGACCATCCCAATAGGGGAGTTGATTGATCGAAGCCGTCACCATAACGTTCAGCAATCAGTTTATTCTTATAAAGAATGACAACACCTCGGGTTCTTTCTTCTCGTTCGAAAACGGAATCGAGAGCTGAGTTTAGAAGCTTGAAATCAATTTCACTTTTGATGCCATTAATGGCCGTGTCCAGAGGGATATTCTCGATTGTTGGTCTTTCAAAAGCTTGTTGTTTTAATTCTTCTTCATTGTAACCCTTCGTTATACAGCAGCCCAAAGCTCCGCGATAAATTGCTTTGCGAGGGAATAATCCGAAGATGCTAGCAGTTACCGATTTCTCTTCTCTATCAACTTTGATACTGGTTTTACTCATGAATGAGTAGTTGATATCATTATTCTCTAAGGATTCTAAGCTTCTATTGGCTATGAAAAGTCCTGAGCAAACATCTTTTGCTGAATAACCTGTGACAACAGGAAGTTTAATACTTGTATCGTAGATAAAATAACTTAGGGTAATAAGAACAATGGCTAAGAGAATTCGTTTAATTTTTTTCATAGACTAAAAATAAGAATTTCTCTGAGACCTTTAGTATTAATAGATTTATTAGGGTGATTGATAGTTAGGGGAACTATTTATTGTTATTACTCTATGTTGCGATATTTTATGAATAAAATCATTAAGCCTGATGCCATTAATAACATACCAAAGGCAAGAATATAATCAGCTATTTCTATGTTGTTTATTTTCAGGAAAGATGCAATTAATAATAATATTGCACCAGGTATAAATAAAGCTTTTACTGCTTTGTTGTTAGAGTTCATGATTTGAGTTTTAGGATTAAATATCAGATTTGTAGTTTTTTAAACTAAACTATACAAATATTAGATACAAAAATGAGAGATGCTATAAGAAATCACATTTTCATCCTGGAGGATAAATCAAAATTTAAAGCCCAAGTTGTAACCTGAATTATTACAAAAGAAAAGGCTGCGAATTTCGCAGCCTTTCTTTTATTTGTTTGATCCCCCACCGTTTTTGAAACTATCAAATAGGCTTTCAAAGTCTCGTTGGATTTTATCTTTGATATCTTCCTGACCTCCTGATTCTGCAAGTCCTAGTAGCATTTGAACAATTCTGATCTCTCGTTGTTGTTCGTTTTCAATACTAGCGAAGTATTCTGGTTCCAGTGAAAGGAAGTAATCCATTTTTTCGTAAGAGTTTTCTGCAATACGCAGAAGCAATTCATTTGCTTTCTCAGTTTCACCTGCACGGTAATATTCTTGAATGAAACCAACCAATGAATATTCAATAGGTAGTTTTTCAATTGGTAGTTCTTCCATACATCTATCAAGAACCTTAGCTGCTTTTTCGGGTTTGTTTTCATCATTTAACTGAGCTGCTAAACGAACATGATTCGAACGGAATGACATGATACCGCAAGTGATGATATGGAATTGATCCATATACACATCTGGCTCTTTAATGCGTCCATATTCAAATTTATTCATCATATTATCGTAAAGAAGATCAGTGTTGATACGACCATACTCTCCATAAGAATTTTCGGATTCAATAGGAACCAAACGGTAAGTTGCCCCTTCTAATTGGAAATACTTTTCTAAACCTAAATAATTTTCAGGTCCCATTCCAATTGAGAAGTAGATAGGTCGTTCCCATTCGTTCGATGCGATGATATCAAGAATCATCATGCTATTTTTATAGAGGTAGTTGGTTTTCAATGTCCAATCTAATCGATTAACGATAAGTTCAGCATCTTCTTTTTGAACCGTACCATTTTTAAGCACTTTATCTGAGTCAACAGGTAAATAGATGTTTTTTCCAGGGAAATAATCCATCATCTTTCCCGATTGTGTTTCTAAACGAGTTGCTTTATTATCGCTTCCCACAAACTCAATCAATTCAGCAAGGTTTTCAGGCTTAGATAAGCGATCCATTACTGGAATTTGATCTCGTATACCTGGTTCAACCTTTTCGGCGCTTAAACTCATTGGAACAGGATCAGAATCATAGGCTTTCCTACGCATCTGATTAATGTACCAATCTCCAGCTAATAAGCTGATGTTGACAATACGAATATCACGACGAATGCCTTCAACTTCTTGTGCATACCAAAGAGGGAAGGTGTCGTTATCACCATAAGTGAATAGAATTGCATTAGGAGCGCATGAGTTCAGATAGTTCTCGGCGTATGCTAATGTCGCATAACGCCCACCTCTATCATGATCGTCCCAGTTTTGCTGAGCCATAAGGCCTGGAACCGCAATAAGGCAAATCAAAGTCACCAATCCTGCTGATGCGAGTTTTGGCATTTTATTTTGCAAGAAATGATAAAGCCCCAAGACACCAAAACCAATCCATATGGCAAAAGCGTAGAACGAACCAGCATAAGCGTAGTCACGCTCACGAGGTTGATGCGGGTATTGGTTGAGGTAAACGACAATAGCTAATCCGGTAAGAAGGAAGAGCAGCATGACGACCCAGAAATCCTTTTTGCCTTCTTTGCCGGCATTTAGTTGAAAGAAAATACCAATTAAACCTAAAATGAAAGGAAGAAAGAATAAGGTGTTTCTGGATTTTTTATTTTTCAGTTCAGAATACAATTTATCCTGATTACCCAGTCGCATTTCATCTAAAAATTGAATCCCTGAAATCCAGTTACCATGTCGAATTCCTCCATGACTTTGAATATCGTTCTGACGACCAGCAAAGTTCCACATAAAATAACGCCAGTACATGTGATTGAACTGATAGCGGAAAAAGAAGCTTAGGTTGTTTCCGAAACTTGGTTTGTAGATGGTTTCAGGACCATTCCCATTATCGACTGTAATCGGATTATTTTTTGAGATACCTCCCCAATATTCATAATCCTTTACATGCCCGGCATTTGAACTGTACATACGAGGGAAAATGGTTTTAAATCGAGAATCAAATTCGTAAGCTGGCTTGCGAGAAGCAATCACATATTTATCGCCCTTTTGAATATAGACAGGAGTCGTGTATTTAACATCGTTAACCGGAGCATTATAGTACTCTCCAAACACAAGAGGTCTGTCGCCATATTGCTCACGATTCAAGTAAGATAATAGGGCAAAAACATTGTCTGGATTATTCTCATCCATAGGAGGGTTAGCCGAAGAACGGATAACGATCATGGCAAATGAAGAATAACCTATCATGATCACAACAAATGAAGTGACGATGGTATTTAATATTACTTTATTGTGCTTGATTGAATAGTTAATCGTCCATACAACAAGAGCGATCATGGCAATGCCATAAATCAGAACCCCTGTATTGAAAGGGGCTCCCATTCCATTGACAAAGGCTAACTCGAACCAAGAAGCCATTTTAATGACCCCAGGAATGATTCCATACATAATAACGCCCAAAATAACTAGAGAGATTCCTAAAGCTGCAAGAACTCCATTTCTGGTTGTTTCATATTTTTTGAAATAGTAAACAAATATAATTGCAGGAATAGCCAAAAGGTTCAGAAGGTGTACCCCAATTGAAAGTCCCATTAAATAGGCAATTAAGATAATCCAGCGATTGGCATATTTTTCATCGGCAACATTTTCCCACTTAAGAATAGCCCAAAATACGACTGCTGTAAACAGTGATGATAGCGCATAAACTTCGCCTTCGACAGCAGAAAACCAAAACGTATCTGAAAAAGTATAAGCAAGTGCACCAACCATTCCAGCGCCAAAAACGGCAACACCATTTGCGAAACTAATCTCGCCATCTTTTATAAAAAGCTTTTTTGCAAGATGGGTGATGGTCCAGAACAAAAACATGATGGTAAATGCAGAAGCAAGCGCAGACATCAGGTTAACCATGAGAGCCACGTAGGATGGGTCGGGAGCGAATAATGAAAAGAAACGCGCCATAATCATGAAAAGAGGAGCCCCAGGAGGGTGACCAACTTCTAAACCATATGCTGTTGTAATAAATTCACCACAATCCCATAAACTGGCAGAAGGTTCCATGGTTAATGCGTAGGTAATGGCTGCTATAGCAAAAGCTAACCAACCCAGAATAATGTTATACCGACTATAATCTGTATTCGATAGTTTATTGTTTCCCGACATATTTTATTAAAAATTTATTGGAACGATGAGTTCTTTTTATTGTTTTTTGAATTAAGACAAGCAAAGATGGCATATTTTCCATGGAATCATTTCCCATTTGCCGAGTTTACCTGACAGTACGATTTGTTTGTAAAAATATTTAAGGCATGAAAATAGTCATTTTTAGGCACCTAGATACTTAAGCTTCGAAAAAAATATTTTTTTTATTTGCAGAATGAAAAAAATGTTTACATTTGCAGTGCTCTAAGGAAATTGAGCAACGGAATTGTCCCATGGTGTAATGGTAACACACCTGTTTTTGGTACAGGCATTCAAGGTTCGAGTCCTTGTGGGACAACCAAAATTTAAGCTTCGAATTTATATTCGGAGCTTTTTTTATGTTTTATTTTCTCATCGAGATAAAAAAAGAGACGTTAAGTAATTAACGTCTCTAATTTTTTCACTTAAATTTCGATTTAAATTATTTCTAAAGCTTCTTTGGTTACCCATTCAGGGGAAATATCTACCATACACTTTTGATACACATCCTGAGAGCATTTTCCCGATCCATCTTTTGTACATGGGCGGCATTTAAGATCTACTTCTAATGTTTTAATCTGTTCGCCACTTGTAAAACCAAAGGCTGTTGGTCCCATTAAGGATAGGGCTTTTATGCCAAACTTGTCAGCTGCATGAAGAAAACCAGTATCTCCAGAAATAACCAAATGAGATTTCTGTACTAGATAGCAGGATTCTAAAAGGTTGGTTTTTCCCATTAAGTTTAGAACTCGATCAGGAGCTATCTCTTCTATTTCTTTACAAAACAAATCATCAGGTCCTGCCAAAATCATAAACTTGTAGTCGGGTAGATTCAAAACGAGTTTTTGCCAGTGCCCAATAGGCCAACGTTTCATTGGCCAAGCAGCAGAAGGGACAAGGGTGATTAGTTTTAGATCATCCTTATCTTTAAAGTTAAGAATGTTTGAGTTAATTTTCTGTTTGAGTTCTTCAGGAAAATACCAATCTGTTTTATTGATAGAAAAATCTGAAATTCCCCATTTTAGAAGGGGTTTTCTAAAGGATAGCATTCCTCTGAATGGCATCGGGTATTTATCAATTCGAAATTTGAATAAGAGAATACGTTTGATTCTGTCTTTACTACGAAGTGCATAGTTCGGACCAATGCCAAACCAACGCTTCCATCTTGGAACCAAGACAGTTTTTAAAACGATAGAGCGAATATTGCTATGGGCATCGAATATGTAATCGAATTTTTCTTTCTTCAATTCTTTGGCTTGTTTCCAAAGCCCCTTAAAACCAGCTGTTCTATCGAATCCCCAAATTTTTGTAATACGATCGTCCATCGCTAGAAAGGATGACATGTCTTTTCGAGCAATCCAATGGATTTCAGCGTCCGGGTAATGGTTCTTAATACCATCAACAACAGTCATACATTGTATAATATCGCCGATAGAAGAAAAGCGAATGATGAGGAATTTTTTAGGCATGGATTCTGTTTTTTAGCTTGAATGACAAAATTAGAAAGTTTTTTTTCAAAAGCTTAATTATTGGCCTGCTAATGAGTCTTGAATAGAAGAATTGAACTTTCATCAAAATTATTGTTTCTATGTTTATTCATGCTTCTTCAAGATCAAAGAGAGCTAAATATTTGATGTAGGAAGGGGAAATATTTAATTATTGAATAATTCGTCAGAGATTAATAGAAGAATTTGAGCTAAATCAATAATTCGCCGTCAAAATATTAATTGGGAGCTGAGATAGTCTTAGTAAATTATATATCAGAGCTTAAGGTGGGGTGATGAGGGTTTCGAAACAGATTGATTTATAAGTTTGAAGAGGGCCTTTGTTTGGCATCTTTAAGTTAGGTTTTTAAAGTGAAAAACATTTAAATCCTACAGAGATGAAAGAGAGAGGGAAAGCGATAGTTGTTGGTTGGGATTTTTCAGAATATTCAAAGCTTGCTTTAGATCATGCTTTGTTTTACTCATATCAAACCAATCTGAAGGTTTGCTTGGTGCATATCGTCAAACGAGAATCTGATGCAATAGAGATGATAGTTAAATTGCATGAGGTCGTTGATAGAGTTTACCAAAATAGAGGTAAACATGTTGATATGATGGTTCGTCAAGGGATTGTATCCGAAGGTTTAAGTTCTGCAGCCAAGGAAATTTCTGCTGCAGTTATTTTTATAGGAACACGTGGCGTGCAGGGTATCCAAAATTACATAGGCAGCCATGTTTTACGGACGATAATGGATTCTCCTATTCCTTTTGTGATTGTACAAGCTCCTCGTGAAAAGCACACTCATTTTTCCTTGGTGTGTCCTATCGATTCAAGAAAAGAGAGTAAAGAGATTCTGTATTGGGGTGCTTATTTTGCTCAAGTTTTAGGGGCTAAAATATCATTGGTTTATCCTGAATATAAAACACAAACAAGAATTATTAAAACTAGGGCGAATGTTAACTTCTCTAAACATTACCTGAGTGATTGTAGAGTGAGATATGAAGAGGTGAATTTGAGTTCTAAACGATTCAATAATGCTATTGTTGAATATGCAAAGAAAAAACATGCCGATTTGATTTTAACCATAACCAATCGTCAACCTAAGGTTCAGAATTTATTTACTGCTTCAAAAATTCAATACTTAATAGCAAATAAGGAGAAGATTCCGGTATTGTGTGTAAATCCTCGTAAAGATTTATGGTCATATGGGGCTTATAAATAAGATTTCTTTTAAATAGCATAGGATTATGATATCAATATTATCAACCTTTTGTTCCATTTACATGTCTATGTACTATAGTTATGACAATATCCCTGCTCTTTATTTAATGAATAAGATCAACTTATGTTTTTGAGATTAGCTTTTGTTTTGTTAGTTTTAAGCTGAGCAAAGCTTTGTTTTAAATAATAATATGTGTATTAAATAAGCTTAAAGCATAATTGTCAAAAAAAAAAGATGATAGAAAACGGGAAAACAATATTTGTGCCATGGGATTTTAAGGGCGTTTCTGAGTATGCATTAGATCATGCTTTGTTCTATTCATCTAAAAGCAAGCTTGATGTATGTTTAATATATATTGTTAAAAAAGAAGAGCTTGTAAAGGAAACTAAAATCAAACTGGATAAAATTGCAGCTGATGTTTTAGCCAGAAAGGGTAAGCGAGTGCGAACTATTGTAAAAGTAGGTAGTTTCCATTCGGGCATGAAAGAGGCTGCGGACGAGAATCAAGCAGCTATGATTTTTGTGGGGATAGATGGTTTTAAAGGGATTCAGAAATATATTGGAACATCAATTTTAAATGTTCTTTCAGGAGCAGTCATTCCATCTGTTGTGGTTCAGAGACCGAAGCGAACAAGAAGCTCTTTTTCACTTATTTGTCCAATTGACCAAAGAAAAGAAAGTAAATTATTACTAAGATGGATTGCTTTTTTGGCTCGATATATAGAGCTTAAAGTTTATCTGGTTTACCCAGAATTTGAAGAGGCTGGACAGAATAAGAAAATATTTAGGAATGTTGCTTTCGCTAAGAATTTTTTGAATAAGGAAAAGATAAATTTTGAGAGTGAATGCTTTAGTGTTTTTGATTTCAATAATTCTATAGTTAGTTTTTCACGTAAAAGGGGAATAGATCTGATTCTGAATTTAACTAAAACGGAATTAGACTATAGGAGTTTCTTTACCACTCCCAAAAGCCATTATTTAATAGCAAATAATGAAAAAATCCCTGTGATGTGTATAACACCTACACGTACTGGTTGGAAATTTATTCCTTTTAAATAAAATAACCAAAATGTTTTACTTGTGAATCCCCATTCTTTTGAATTGGGATTTATTTTTGTTGCTATTTCACAATAGAGGAATAATCAAATAGCAAGTCTATTTACAGTCATCTTTTCAATATCCACAGTAATAAAATTAAAAAAGATTATCATCTTACTCTTTTTGTTTTTATCCTTCAATACATTTGCACTATCACATTCTAATGATTCGGTAAGTGATGATCAAAGGTTCCAATTTAAATTTAAAACATCGTTGTTCCTTCAATTCTAATTGGTTACGGGATTGTTGGTAATGAGAGTGAATTGTTGCAAGTTTTTAATTCTCATATAAAAAGAAACACCATTAAATATATTAATCATTCTCTAACTATTGATAATTATGGGTAATATGCACCTGCACTTGCAGTATACGGTTTAAATGCATTTGGAGTTAAAGAGAAACACTATTTAAGAGATTGTGATATTAGCATCGGCCTATCTGATTATGGGAATTGCTGTTAATGCGATGATGTTCACATTTAAAATTGAAAGTCCTGATGGGAGTTCTAAGAGTTCTCTTCCATCTGGTCACACGGCAACAGCATTTATGACAGAAGAATATTTGAGGCAGGAATATAAAGAAGTCAGTTCATGGTATGGAATTGCAAGGTATACTGTAGAGCCAGTTCGGGGCTGTTTAGAATTCGTAACAATAAGCTTTGGTTTACCGATGTTATGGCAGGCGTAGGAGTCGGAACCTTAAGCACTAAACTTGCTTATTGGATTAACCCATGGTTGAGTCAAAAAATATTTAAGAATAAGAAACCCAATAATTCGGTTACAATACTTCCATATTATAATGGTAAGCAGGTAGGAGTTGGTTTTGTGAAGTCCTTTTAAAAGGGAGGATTTTTGATGATTATATTTAAAAGAATGACATTATCTTTGGAAAGAGATTTACTCTAATAATAAATAAAAATATTATATATGAAACTTGTTTTTGCAACAAACAATAAACATAAGCTTTCTGAGATTCAAAACATGCTTGGAGATGAATTTCAAGTTCTGAGTTTAGCAGATATCAATTGTCAGGATGAGATCCCAGAGGATCATGAAACACTAGAAGAAAATGCGAGCCAAAAAGCCCATTATATTTATGAGAAATTTGGATTGAATTGTTTTGCTGACGATACAGGATTGGAAGTTACTGCATTGAATAATGAACCTGGCGTCTATTCAGCACGTTATGCGGGAAGTTCGCGTTCATCTGAAGATAATATGAAAAAAGTTTTGCAAAATCTTGATGGGAAAAGCGAAAGATCAGCTCGATTTAGGACTGTTATTTCATTGATTATTGATGGCGAAGAAACTCAATTTGAAGGTATCGTAAATGGAGATATTTTGTCTGAAGAAAGAGGTCAAGATGGTTTTGGTTACGATCCTATATTCCAACCTAACGCATATGATGTTTCTTTTGCAGAAATGTCTTTACCTGAAAAGAATAAGATTAGCCATAGGGGAAATGCGGTACGTAAATTAGTTGAATTCTTACTTAAGTAGATCACTTTTAAACTGTGTTTTAATAAAAAAGTGAATATTTATAGAGCTTTAACTTGATTAATATATAATGTTTATATACAGAGGAATATGGGTTCCTAATTAAAGTGTAGATTTTAATATTGTAGCTTGACTATAATCCAATATTTGTTGAGTTTAATTCTTTTTGAGATTAATTTTCGCGATATGATTCATAAAACTAAAGCGATTATTTTAGGTTCGGTAAAGTATGGTGAGACGAGTTTTATTGTTCATGCATATACCGAAAAATTCGGTAGGCAAAGTTATATGATCAAGGGGGGGAGATCCAAGAAATCTAGAACGAAGTCGAATCTCTTTCAATCCCTTTTCCTTTTGGATATGAATGTGTCTCATAGAGATGGGAAGAATCTACAAATGATTCAAGAAGCTCAGTTTTCCGAATCGACTCCTCATCTAAATTTTGAAACTCATAAAAATCATCTTGTTTTATTTTTAGCAGAAGTTCTTTCAAAAGTTTTAAAAGAGGAGGAAGGAGATGCTTTGCTATTTAGTTTTTTAAGTGATCATATTTCTTATCTGATTCAAGTAGATAAGATACCCAAAGCTTATCACCTTAGTTTTTTATTAAACTTAACACGATTCCTGGGTTTTTACCCACACGATAATTGGTCAGAGATGAATCAAATATTCGATTTGGATAATGCTGTTTTTGTGGGGTTGGAAAGTCGACATGCACATTGTTTGAACAACCACATAAGTGATTTGTTGCACTTACTCTTACAAACACAACTGAATGATATTAATGATGTTGATTTGTATACAGAGGATCTGAAAATATTGCTTAGAGCCATTTTGAACTTTTATGCTCTGCATAGTCATGGGTTTTCTAAGTTGAAATCACTTTCAGTATTTGAAGATTTGAATGATTTTTAATCAGGCTTGTCTGGACATAAAATAAAAGCTCCAAGAACATCTAATGAGAGATTTTGGAGCTTTTATTATTTATAAATGTTTTTGTTTTTTAAAATAGACCGTGAATTTGTGCTTCAACTTGGTCCATTATGGCGTTTAGGTCGTTCGGATTCTTAAGGAAATCAATGTTATCTGCATCAACAATCAATATTTTCCCTCTATTATAGCTCTTAATCCAGTTTTCGTAACGATTATTCAAGTTTTTAAGATAATCCAGGCGAATAGTCTCTTCATATTCCCGACCTCTTTTTTGAATATTATTAACGAGGGTTGGAACAGAAGAGCGTAAATAAATTAATAAATCTGGAGCCTGAATCATGGAACTCATAAGCTTGAAAAGCTTGCAGTAATTACTAAAATCACGTTCAGTCATTAAGCCCATGTCAAATAAATTAGGGGCAAAAATTTGAGCGTCTTCATAGATTGTTCTGTCCTGAATAATATTTTTACCAGATTTTCGAATATCCATGATTTGGGAAAATCGACTTTTCAGAAAATAAATTTGAAGATTGAATGACCAACGTTGCATGTCTTCGTAAAAGTCATTTAAGTATGGGTTTTCATCAACATCTTCGAAGTGAGCTTCCCAGCCATATTGTTTGGCAAGTAGTTCGGTAAGTGTTGTTTTTCCTGAGCCTATATTTCCTGCAACAGCGATATGCATAGCGATATTTTTTTTCTGAATGTAAATCCGATTGGTTTCGGATGGATTTTGCATGATTTAGATGCAAAAGAATGTTCTAAACTAAATTTTCTGTGAAAAGGCCATGCAGATTGGCATCGATATTTGAGATAACCTCAGATAAGTCTTTAGGATTTCCTAAAAAATCAATATTATCAACATCAATAATCAGTAGTTTTCCTTTGTCATAACCTTCAATCCAAGTTTCGTAGCGCTCGTTTAGATTCTTAAGGTAGTCTAGACGAATGGTTTCCTCATAATCACGTCCTCGGGCTTGAATATGCCCCACCAGTGTAGGAATAGACGCTCGTAGGTAAATCAACAAATCTGGAGCTTGAATTAGGTCACTCATAACCTCAAAAAGAGCAATATAGTTCTTAAAATCTCTCTCTGCCATTAAGTTCATGCCATGCAAGCTAGGCGCAAAAATATGAGCGTCTTCATAGATGGTTCTATCCTGAATAATTTTCTTCCCAGATTGACGTAGAGCCAAAACCTGATTGAAACGAGAATTCAGAAAGTGAATTTGCAGAGGAAATGACCAACGCTGCATATCTTCGTAAAAATCGTTTAGATATGGGTTTTCATCAACATCCTCAAAGTGAGCTTCCCAAGCGTAATGTTTCGAAAGCAAACCGGCTAAAGTTGTTTTGCCAGCCCCAATATTTCCTGCAACAGCAATATGCATTGTTATGTTTAGTTTTATTCTTTAAAAAATCAACTAAAATTAAGAATAATTTTCAGGATTGCAACTTCTTGTTTTTGGATTGAAGTTGGATGGCTTTTGTGTCAGTGCTTTAGCTTTTTTATAGAGATTTGATCTCCACAAAAGATATAAGCTTTGTCGGCTAGGATTTTACTCTGTCCTCCATGTGAACTCTGCATTTCAAAAACGATGGAATCCGTTTTTGAGAGGGGTTTATATGCAAACCAAATATCATTTTTTAGATAAAGGAGATCCTGATTAGTAAAGCAAAAATCGCTTATTCCTGTTAATGAAATTTGTCGAAGAAATCGGCCAAATTTATTTAAAATTAAGAGTCCTTTTGAGGGGAGAAGTAAATATAGTTCTTCCTGATATTCACTCATTTTTGAAGGAGAAATATTCTTTATATAAGTAGATAAAAGGCTACTTTTATTTATGATTTCACTCTGCCTTGAAATCTGAAAAGCCTGATTGTCATCTTTATTGAATATCCAAAAGCCACCAGAAGATGCATTACAGCATAGGTGTGTTTCATTATCAGAATAAGTGTATAAATCGATTGGGTCTGAAAGTGGAGTCAAAGTCTGGTCTAAATATAAAAGTTGGTTGAACTCTCTATAAAATAGGAGCAGGCGAAGAGGATTGGTCACATCAATAGACGTAATATTCCCTAATAGAGCATCTGAATAATTAGAAATAAGTTCCTTTTCCGATGAGAATTTATTTAGTTCATTTCCATCAATGGTGTAGATGTAGCCCAGATGATCGACTTCTAAAATTCGATGATTAGTTTGAGCGAAAACATTAAGTGAACTGACTAGGCTCAAAATGATGATAATGAATTTCATTGGATGTATTTTAAATTTGATTCATGCTTAAAACTTCATCAATCAAATCTCTATTATTAGCTAAACGAGGGACTTTATTTTGACCACCTAATTTACCTTTTTTCTTTAACCAATCGTAGAATAATCCAGGTCGAGCTATTGTGATGATGGGTTTATCTAAAGTTATGTTCTTATAACGCTTAGCCTCATAGTCAGAGTTGACGCTCATTAGTGCATTATCAAATAGGTAGTTGAACTCATCAGTATTTTTGGGTGCTTTTTCAAATTCAATCAACCATTGATGTGCACCCTTCGTATTGTCATCCATAAAAATTGGTGCCCCCATATAGTCTTTTAAGATAGCATCGGTTTTTGTACAAGCCATTTGCATCGCTTTTTCAGCATTGTCAATAATAATTTCTTCACCAAAAGCATTTATGAAAAGCTTGGTTCTTCCTGATATCTTAAATTTATAAGGCTCTAAGGATGTGAATTGAACGGTATCGCCAATTTGATAGCGCCATAAACCTGCATTTGTTGTGATAATAATGGCATAGTTTGTATGTAATTCAACCTCTTCAAGACTTAAAACTCTAGGATTCTCATCATTAATATTCTCCAGAGGAATAAATTCGTAATAAATTCCATAATCGAGCATGAGTAACATGGATTTGTCATTAAGGTCGTTTTGAATACCGAAGAATCCTTCTGATGCATTGTAAGTTTCCATATAATTCATCTTTTCTGGCGAAAGAAGTGAGTTAAACTGATTGCGATATGGATCGAAACAAACACCACCATGAACGAATAATTCCAGATTCGGCCAGATTTCGTGAATGCTTTGTTTTCCACTCACTTTTAATACATGTTTAAGCAGAACTAGATACCAGGATGGCACCCCTGAGAGACTAGTGACATTTTCATTAAGAGTCGCCTCAGTCATTTTGTCGAGTTTCTCTTCCCATTCTTCCAAAAGAACTATAGATGAATCTGGTGTGCGTATAAAATCAGCCCAGAAGGGTAAATTTTGGATTAAAATTGCAGATAAATCGCCATAGTACGATTCATTGCTGAGGTTATTTATTTGATGAGACCCTCCTAAGGTGAGGCCTTTGCCTTTAAGTAAACCCGTATCAGGAAAAAGGGATGTGTAAAGTGTCAGTATATCTTTTCCGCCTCTGAAATGACAATCTTCCATGGCTTCTTTACTCACAGGGATAAACTTACTTTTAGAATTAGTCGTACCTGATGATTTAGCAAACCATTTTATTTCGCTAGGCCACAATATATTTTGTTCTCCTCTACGCAATCTATCAACGAGAGGCTCAATATCTTCATAAGTTTGGATAGGAAGACGTTGTTTGAAATCATTTAATGTGTTTATCGATTGGAAATCGTATTTCTGTCCCCATTCTGTATTCTTAGCATTGCTTAAAAGTTTGGTTAAAACTTCGTGTTGTGTATCAATAGGATGCTCTTTCGTGAAATCAATTTCAGAAAGTCGTTTGGTGTTGAACCAGGAAACAATGGAATTAATAAGAGCCATATATAAACTTATCGTTAGAGGTTAACAGGTAAATTATAAGTTTAAATATAGGGAATTTATTTTGTTAAAAAGTTGACTTTTTGTCGAAATACAAAGATATTCATGTTAAACTAGATGTTATTTTTAGGCTTGCTACTGAAATTTATTTAAATAAAATCGTTCAATATTAAAGGAATACTATCTATTATAGATTAATCCCTATCTTTGCCAAGATAAATTAGAAACAAAGAAAATTATATATAATGGAATCAACCAGACAGAGTAAGATATCAAGATTGTTGCAAAAAGATTTAAGCGAGATTTTTCAAATGGAATCACGTAATCTTTTTCAAGGAAAGATGATTTCAGTTACCCGTGTAAGAATTAGTCCTGATTTAGGATTAGCAAGAGTTTATTTAAGTATTTTCCCATCAGATCAGGCAGAAGCTGTTTTGAAAGAAGTGAAAATTCAAACCAAAAACATGCGTCGTTTACTAGGGAATCGTGTAGGAAAACAGTTGCGAATTGTGCCGGCATTAACTTTCTTCGTTGACGATTCACTTGATTATATCGCTAATATTGATTCTCTTTTGAAAAAATAAAGCTTTTGTTCACAGATTTTGAGATTATCAAACTTTAAGCTGAGTATTTGAATTTACCTTTCTACATAGCCAAACGCTACCTTGTTTCTAAAAAGAAACAGAATGTAATCAATATCATTTCCATGATATCAGTGATTGGTGTGAGTTTGGGTACCATGGCTTTAATCATTGTATTATCGGCTTTTAATGGGCTCAATATGTTGATTGGAGATCTGTTTGGGAGTTTTGATCCTGATCTTAAAATATTACCTGTAGCTGGTAAGACTTTTATTCCCAATTCATCTGAGTTTTCTCAAATAAAGAAGATGGATAAGGTTTTGTTTTATGCAGAAGCCTTGGAAGATAATGCCCTTTTGCAATATGGCAATCGCCAGCGTCCAGCCATTGTAAAAGGAGTGAGCGAAGATTTTGCATTGATGACGGGTATTGATACCATGATGTCAGATGGGAAATTTATCTTAGAACAGAATAATAATAAATATGCTGTACTTGGATATATTGTGGCTGGAAATTTGGGCATCGGTCTGAATTTTATTGATCCCATCAAATTTTATGTCCCTCGTCGTACGGCTAAAATAGGGCATAATCCTATGGATGCCTTTAATGTTGATTTTCTTTTTCCTAAGGGCATCTTTGCCATTCAGGAAGATTTTGATTCGAATTATGTACTGGTTCCAATGGCTTTCGCTCGTCGTTTATTCGATAGAGAAGAAGCTGTTAGTGCTGTTGAAATTAAGCTCAAGAATATTGAAGAATCAGATGAAGTACAAGCTTATATCCAAAACCTCTTAGGTGATGATTATGTGGTAAAAAACCGTTTTCAACAACACGATGTTCTCTTTAAGATGATGGAAACAGAGAAGACGGCCATCTTTTTTATTTTGGCCTTCATTCTTGTTATCGCTTCGTTCAATATTATAGGATCGCTGAGTATGCTCATTATCGATAAACAAAACGATATTGAAACGCTGAGAAGTATAGGAGCTAATAAAACGCTGATTCAACGAATTTTCCTGATAGAGGGTTGGTTGATTTCCTTATCCGGAGCTTTGATTGGAACCGTAGTTGGTATTGTAATTTGCTTGTTGCAGGCTAAATATGGCTTTATTAAAATAGGGGGG
>NZ_JBFFKR010000030.1:0-24676 GCF_041555295.1 Ancylomarina sp.
ACGTCTGATTTTAAGACAACTTGATTGCCAACTACAGCAATGATCTTATCAATCGAATTATCCTGTGCTTGACTCGTTGTAAAAACGATAGCCAATAAGGCTAATGACGTGCAGACTTTAAAAATAATGTTGCGCATATGTGATAGATTAGTAAATTTTGAATTTGTTTTTTGATTCGGCATCTCTAAAGATACTTTCCTCCATGTTTTTAATAAACTGTATTTTTCTCTTATTGATAATAATTTTTCGGATATCCTGATCTACGAACGAAAGTGGAGCAATCTCCTTTTTCAATTTATAATCTTGAATATTTATCAAATAATGGAATGTACTATCCTCTGCTTCGAAGTACTTATTTCTTCTTAGAAAAATTTCTTCGTTTTTTACCTTTATGGGTGTTTGACTAAGCAAATTTTGAGAATAAATCCATTGCTCGCTAAAATTATCAAATTTTGTGGCATTTTGAAAGCAGTAGTCCTCTAATTTATCCCAATCTTCATTTTTCTTCAATTTATAGATCTGTTTGATCTTCTTAGCTTGTGGTACAGGTTTGGGGATTTTAATATAAACAGCCTTGACAATATTACGGTTTAATAGGAAATTGCCTGGGTAATCACGGTAGTATTTATCAATTTCGGCGTGTGAAACGATAGTATCGAGCTTTTGCTCGATTAAATGCTGCTGGTACTTATGAATGATCAGTGAAGAACGGTAATCTTCGACCATTTCTTCCACATCCTGATCTTCGTTTGTCAGGTTGAGTTCAGCTCTTGATACAAGAAGTTGTTTTTTTATCCATTGGTGGATGTAATTTTGAGCAATTATTATGCTGTCCTCTTTTGAGCTGTTATTGGGAATAAGTTCTCTTATTTTATTTAGATACAAGTAAGAATCATCAACTTTTGCTACCGTAGGATTATCAAGGGTGTTATTTGAGTTACATGATATAAATCCTAGAAGAATTATTAGTAAGATGATATTTCTTGTCATAGTTAGGTTTTAATAAGTTTTAACTCAAATATTATTGGCAATCAGTGAAAAGACCAATTGCCGATTATAATGTTAATCTCCGAGAAGATTATCTACTGTAATTAGGAGCTTCACGTGTAATTGCTACATCGTGTGGATGACTTTCGGCCATACCAGAAGCTGTGATTTTTACAAATTTAGCATTGTGGAGAGCTTCAATATTAGCAGATCCACAATAGCCCATTCCAGCACGTAAACCACCAAGTAATTGATAGATTACTTCATAAAGTGTTCCTTTATAAGGTACACGTCCTACGATTCCTTCTGGAACTAATTTTTTAATATCATCTTCATCACTCTGAAAATAACGATCTTTTGAACCTTTTTCCATAGCTTCGATTGATCCCATTCCACGGTAAGCTTTGAATTTACGACCATTAAAAATGATTGTTTCTCCTGGAGATTCTTCAACACCAGCAAGTAATGAACCTGCCATAATTGAATTTGCACCAGCAGCAAGAGCTTTTACGATATCACCCGAATAACGTAGACCCCCATCAGCAATTACCGGAACACCAGTGCCTTCTAAAGCCTTGCTAACTTCGTAGATTGCTGATAACTGTGGTACACCCACACCAGCAATAACACGAGTAGTACAAATTGATCCTGGACCAATACCAACTTTTACACCATCAGCACCAGCTTTTACAAGCATTAAAGCCGCTTCAGGTGTTGCGATATTACCAACAATAAATTGCATGTCAGGATACTGCTTCTTTGCTTTTTTCAATAAGTCAACTACTCCTTTAGAGTGACCGTGAGCTGTATCAATAATAATAGCGTCTGCACTAGCTTTTACTAAAGCGTCAACTCTATCAAGTGTATCACCTGCAATACCTACTGCAGCAGCAACTCTCAAACGACCTTTTTCATCTTTACAAGCTAAAGGCTTATCTTTTGCCTTCGTAATATCTTTGTAAGTAATCAAACCGATAAGCTTATTATCTGAGTCGAGAACTGGCAATTTTTCAATTTTGTGTTTTTGAAGAATGGCAGCAGCCTGATCAAGGTCAGTACCTGCATTAGTCGTTACGATGTTCTCAAAAGTCATGACTTCAGAAATGGCTTTGTTCATCTGTAACTCAAAACGTAAATCTCTATTAGTTACAATTCCAAGAAGAACTTTGTTCTCATCAATAACAGGAATACCACCAATTTTGTACTCTTTCATAAGCGCAATAGCATCTTTTACCACTTTGTTTGGGGCAATGGTAATAGGATCATAAATCATTCCGTTTTCGGCTCTCTTAACCGTTATAACCTGTTTGGCTTGAGCAGCGATGCTCATGTTTTTGTGAATAACTCCAATTCCTCCTTCACGGGCAATAGAAATTGCTAGAGCCGATTCTGTTACGGTATCCATTGCTGCTGAAACAATTGGGGTGTTTAGCGTAATGGTGCGTGAGAATTGAGTTTTTAGACTTACGTCTTTAGGCAAGACTTCAGAAAAAGCTGGCACTAAAAGTACGTCGTCAAATGTTAATCCATCAGAAACAATTTTATCAGATACGAATGACATTATGCAATAATTTTAGATTTAAATTGCATGCGAAATTACAAAAAAATAGTGTGATAAGTCTTGTCCAATAATCTAAAAAAGTGTTAATTGATTTTAGATGCTTAGTTTTGTATGAAAAGAACGTGATATTTGGACATGTTTATTGAAGTTTTAATGTGTATATTAAATTCCTGAAATGTCTGTTTCCCTTTTGTAATAGTGAGTTTTGGTGTTTCTGATAAGGATGTCTTTAGAAATTTTGAGTTAAATGAGTGCATACCACAAAGTATTAAAAAAATATTGGGGTTACGATGAATTTCGTCCTTTACAAGAGGATATTATCCAATCTGTAGTTAAAGGTTGTGATACTTTGGGCCTAATGCCAACAGGAGGAGGGAAGTCTTTGACTTTTCAGGTGCCCACTCTTGCCATGGATGGACTTTGTCTCGTGGTATCTCCTTTGGTTGCTTTAATGAAGGATCAGGTTTTTAACCTTAAAGAAAAAGGCATTAAGGCTGAATTGATCTATTCTGGTTTGACGCGAGATGAGATTGAAGTGATTTTGAACAAATGTCTTTATGGCAATAATAAATTCCTATACATATCGCCTGAGAGAATAAGTACAGCAATTTTTCAAGAAAAGCTTTTAAGCATGAAAGTGTGTTTGATTGCTATAGATGAATCTCATTGTATTTCGCAATGGGGCTATGATTTTCGCCCATCATATTTAAAAATCATCCACCTACGAGAACTTTTGCCTGAAGTGCCTGTCTTAGCACTTACGGCTACGGCAACACCCGAGGTTGTTGATGATATTCAAGATCGATTAGGTTTTGCTAAGAAAAATGTTTTCAGAAAAAGTTTCGAGCGTTCCAACCTGTCTTATTTAGTGAGGCATGTTGAAGATAAAAACCGTTATCTGTTAAAAATTCTTAGAAAGCAGAAGGGTAGTTCAGTTGTTTATGTGAGGAGTAGGAAGAAATGTAAGGAGATCGCTGAGTTCCTTAAACTAAATCAGGTTAAAGCTGAGTTTTATCATGCTGGTCTTGATAATGCTTTAAAGGATATGAGGCAGGAGAGGTGGAGAGATGGGAAAGTTCAAGTCATTGTTGCTACCAACGCTTTTGGAATGGGGATTGACAAATCTGATGTTCGAACAGTCGTTCATCTCGATTTGCCTGATACACTTGAAGCATATTTCCAGGAAGCGGGTCGAGCAGGTCGTGATGGGAAAAGAGCTTATGCTGTGATGCTTTATTCTAATCCAGATAAAGTACAGTTGCTAAAAAGAATAAAAACCTCGTATCCAGAGATTGATACCGTAAAGAGAGTTTATCAGGCAGTGGGTAATTTCCTGCAAATTGCTGAAGGTGCTGGTAGAGATGCTGTCTTTGATTTTAACTTGGCACTTTTCTGTCAGAAATTTAAATTTAATGTTCTGCATGCTTTCAATAGTCTTAAAATATTGCAGAGAGCCGGATATCTGGAAATAACGGATGATTTAGAGCATTCGACAAAATTACATTTTGCGATTAATCGAGACGATTTATATCGATATCAGTTGGAGAATAAACAACAAGATGATTTTATAAAACTGCTTCTTAGGACTTATACGGGCTTGTTTACCGATTTTGTGCCTGTAAATTTAGATTCCCTGGCTTACAGAAAGAAAATTAATGTGAAAATTTTGATAGACAATTTGAAAGATTTGTCTCAGCATGGCATTATAAAATATATTCCAAGGAAGAAAACGCCATTCATTATATACACACAAGAACGATTACCCGTGCAGTATCTTAAATTTACTAAGGAAGTTTATCAGAATAGAAAAGAAAGGTTTGAAGATAAAATTAATTCTGTGTTATCTTATGCAGAATCTACAGAGACTTGCCGATCTAAATTATTGTTGGAATATTTTGGTCAATTGAATGCGCCAGTATGCGGTGAGTGCGATGTTTGTAAGGAAAAGGATGATGATATTGAAAACAAAATGTATCAGCTAATTCAGTCAGAAGTAAAGAAAACGTTGGCTAAAGAAGAAAGTTCAGTCTATGAATTGGTAGAGGCAAGCCAATATCCAGAAAAGAAACTTTTAGAGGTTATTCGTATCATGATGGACAATGATGAGCTTAAAACTTCACGAGATGATAAGATTCGATTAGCTTGAATCCGTGAGAATTGTATCCAGATCAATCATTATTGTCAAAATCTTATTAATTTTGCATGATTACACTAGAATTTGAGAAATGGAAGAGAATTTTGAACATCAGGTTTACGATAAGAATACCATAGAATTTGTGACTGTTGCCAATGAGTTTTGTATACTCTTGGAATCGAGCAGTAAGATTTCTAAAATGGATTTTATTGATCGTTCGCAAAAACTATTACCCCTATTATATCTAAAGGCGAGTTTATTACCAAAAGTAGAGAATGAGTTTGACGAAGAGATAGAGAAGTTTGTAGGAGAAGGCGATTGGGAGTATATTAGAACTGCTGTGATTGAAAAAATGGGAGCTAATGACGAATACCTTGAAGTCTTTGATGATGGTATGCGCGATAGCGATGAGCCCATTGTTGCCTCTATTTCTGAAAATTTTGCTGATATTTATCAAGATCTAAAGGACTTTTTAACTTCATACCGTATCGCAAGTGTTGATATCATGAACGATGCCCTTTGGGATTTGAATAATAATTTCTACCAACATTGGGGACAATCGATTGTCAGTTCGTTGAGAGCGATTCATTATTTATTGGCACATCCGGAAAAAATGGAAGATGATTTGAATGATCAAGCATCATCCTCCGTAGATCGATTAGATATGAGTCAGTCAATATTCTCTCAGCGTCAGCAGCAGTGGGGAAATGAAGAAGAATAGCTATTAATTAGCAATAAAACGACCAGCCTGCAGATGATCAGCGGACAATGAAAAATATAAAGAATGATCAGTTTTCAGAAGACTATAACAAAAGAAGAAATCAATGACCTCCCTTTAGAAGCTTTCGAAGGTGAAATAGTGATAATTGATAGTGATGAAGGCTTAAAAGAAGCAGTTGAGTATTTGAAGCAATTTCCAGTCCTGGGATTCGATACAGAGACCAAGCCCTCTTTTACAAAAGGAAATGTTAATTCTGTGGCTTTATTACAATTATCAAGTTTTGAGAAAAGTTTTTTGTTTCGGTTGAATAGGATAGGGCTACCTTTTTCTATTATCGATTTGTTAAACGATCCTGAAATTATAAAAGTAGGTGCAGCCATTAAGGATGATATCAAAGGTTTACAAGATATCACTGATTTTGATGGTAACTCATTTTTAGAACTTCAGCAATATGTGTCTAGTTTCGGAATAGAGAATTATTCGTTAAAAAAACTAGCGGCTATCGTTTTAAAAATTAGAATTTCGAAACGCCAGCAAGTTTCAAACTGGGAAGCAGTGGAATTGAGCGTTGGACAATTGCGATATGCAGCAACTGACGCATGGGTTTCATTAGAGATTTACAATGCTCTAAAAGCCAGTATTGCTAGATAATTTCATTTGGCTTTCCATATTAAGAATTAAAATAACATGGACTTTAGCTTTTGCTTGAGTCAATTACAAATAAGAATTTTCATGATTAGTTATCCCAAAGTTGTATTAAAGAAAGATAAAGAAAACGCGATTAAACGTTTTCACCCTTGGATTTTTTCTGGGGCTGTTGCTCGTGTTGACGAAGGTTTAGAAGAAGGGGATTTGGTATCGGTTTACAGTGATAATGATGAATTTTTAGCACTAGGACATATTGCTATTGGTTCTATTGTTGTTCGTATTTTAAGTTTCGAGCCTGTTGAGATAAATAAAGACTTTTGGGTTGAAAGATTAGCTTCGGCTTGTTGCGTTCGTCGTGAAATAGGTTTGTTAGGTATTGAGAATAATAATGTGTGTCGTTTGGTACATGGTGAAGGTGACAATTTACCCGGTTTAATTGTCGACTTTTATGCAGGTACTGCTGTCATTCAAGCTCACTCGGTGGGTATGCACTTGCATCGCACTGAAATAGCTGAAGCCTTAAAAGAAGTTTTGGGAGATGAGTTGATTGCTGTTTACGATAAATCAGAAGGGACTATTCCTTTCAAATCGGGAATAGAACCAACTAACGAATACTTATTGGGCGAAACTAAGGATTTCACAGCTGTCGAGAATGGCTTGAAATTTAAGGTGGATTGGTTAGAAGGACAGAAAACAGGTTTCTTTATCGATCAACGTGAAAACAGATCTTTATTGGAGCGTTATTCAAAAGGACGTTCAGTATTGAATATGTTCTGTTACACAGGTGGCTTCTCATTTTATGCTATGCGAGGTGGAGCAAATTTGGTTCACTCGGTTGATAGTTCAGTAAGAGCTATTGAGATAACTAATGAAAATGTTGAATTGAACTTTCCTGGTGATAAGAGACATGAGGCATTTGCTACAGATGCTTTTAAATATTTGGATGATTCTGATCAGAAATATGATTTAATTGTTTTAGATCCTCCTGCATTTGCAAAGCACAAGAACGTTTTGTCAAATGCGCTTAAAGGTTACAAGCGATTAAATTTGAAAGGTTTTCAAGCCATTAAAAAAGGAGGAATCATGTTTACTTTCTCTTGTTCGCAAGCTGTGAGTAAAGAGGAATTCAGAAAAGCTGTTTTTGTTGCTGCAGCTAATGCTGGACGTCGTGTTCGAATTCTTCACCAATTGAATCAGCCAGCCGATCACCCAGTCAATATTTTCCATCCTGAAGGAGATTACCTAAAGGGATTAGTATTGTATGTGGAGTAAGCAAGTAAGACATTCTAGTTTGGGTTGTAAATAGCCCAAACTTAATTGTATAAGGAAGAGAAGAGTTGGATGAATCTATCTTATGATGCGTTTCAATTCTTTTTTGTATCTTCGGATAGGTCTTTAAAAGTGGTTAAAGCAAACTGACAGACGACTATTGAGACACCAATTTGGTATTATATTGTGAGATGGGTTCTGTAAGTCATGGAAGCTGTAAAATTGAAGAAAACTCAATCTCATGTTTCATATTATTCATATAATAATTATTCAGAAAACTTGAAATTTTCAGAACTTGACTTTTGTCCCGACATCATGGAAGGCCTTGATGCTATGGGCTTCGAAACACCTTCTCCTGTTCAGGAGTTGGCCATACCACAAATTATGGATAATAAGGATTTAATCGTTTGTGCACAAACAGGTACGGGTAAAACTGCGGCCTATTTATTGCCAATAATGGATAAAATCCAAAAACATAAAATTGAAGGATTCAGTACTTTAATATTGGTTCCTACTCGTGAATTAGCTTTGCAGATTGATCAACAAATGCAGGGTTTTGCTTATTTCCTTTCAATTTCATCCCTTTCAGTTTATGGCGGTGGTGACTCTGGGGTTTGGGATCAGCAAAAAAAGGGTTTGATGACTGGAGCTGATGTGATTATTGCGACTCCAGGTCGCTTGATTTCCCACTTGAATTTAGGTTATGTGAATACCAAACAGGTTAAGCACTTGATTCTTGATGAGGCAGATAGAATGCTCGATATGGGATTCTACGAGGATTTAATGCAAATTGTAAATCACCTACCCAAGCAGCGCCAAAACCTGATGTTCTCAGCAACAATGCCCGAGCAGATGAGAAAATTGGCCAGTAGTATCATGGTTAACCCTGAGAGTATAAATATAGCTATTTCGAAACCAGCCGAAGGCGTTTTGCAAGCTGCTTATATGCTTTATGATACTCAAAAAATTCCTTTGATCGGGATCTTACTCAAAGATAAAGACGTGAAATCGGTTATTATCTTTTCTTCAACTAAGTTGAATGTTAAGGCGATGACAAAAGAGTTAAAACGTCAGAAATTTGCAGTTGAAGGCATTCATTCTGATTTGGAACAAAACGAACGCGAAGAGGTACTTAGAGGCTTCAGAAACAAAAAATATCAAATTTTAGTTGCTACAGATATTATAGCCCGAGGGATTGATATCGATTCAATCGATTTGGTAATTAATTTCGATGTCCCTAGAGATGCTGAGGATTATGTGCATAGAGTTGGACGTACTGCTCGTGCTGCTTCTGAAGGAGTTGCTTTGACCTTTATTACCGAAAAAGATCAGATGGATTTTAAGAGTATTGAAGATTTGATTGAAAAAGAGATCTTCAAAATTCCTGTTCCTTCTGAATTAGGTGAAGCCCCTGTTTATAACCCGAAATCGAGAAGAAAAGGGCCTAAGAAAATCTTCAAAAAGCGTCCGTTTAAGAAGAAATAGGTATAATGAACTAAAATCTAATTACTCATATCTCATTACTATGAAGACTCTCTCTGAAAACTACGACATTGCTATTGTTGGAGCCGGTATAAGTGGACTTACAATGGCATTTAGAATTGCCCAAACGGGTAAAAAAGTATTGTTGTTAGAAGCTAATGAGAAGGCAGGAGGTTGTTTGAATACCCTCTATGGTGATGATGATTTTTGGGTAGAGATGGGAGCTCATACATTTTATTCGAGTTACACCAATGTGATTGATCTAATTCAGTCAATAGGTTTGGAAGCTGATATTGTAGCTCGAGAAAAATTAAGCATGAAGCTTTTTACCAATAAGCATGAGAAGATATTTGCTCCTTTGTCGAAATTGGAATTATTGGCCAATGTGCCAAAATTATTCGTATCCAAACGCGATGGCAAAACGGTAAAGGAGTATTTCTCAAATGTACTTGGTAAGAAAAATTATAATAAGGTTTTTACTCGCATGTTTTCTGCAGTAATTGTCCAGAATGCCGATGATTTCTCTGCTGAATATTTTCTGAAAAGCAGAAAAACAAAAAGTAAAAGTCATCCTAAAAGCTTTATCCTTAAAAAAGGAATGTCGTCTATAGCTGAAGCTATTTTAGCACATGAAAATATTGATATTGCTTATAATAAAAGAGTAAGTTCACTTGAAAAGGCCGTTGGATTCTCAATCCATACTGAAGATGGAAGTTCGTACCAGTCTACAGATTTAGCATTTGCATCTTCGCCTAAACAGGTTTCAAATCTGGTAAATGGAATGAATCCTGAACTGGCTGATTTGTTGTGTGAATTTCCTATCCAGAATCTGGAATCAACTGCTCTTATATTAGAAAAAGATAAGCCAGGCATTGAACCCGTAACTTTTGTGATTCCTCTTCAGGGAGCTTGTTATTCAATGGTAACTCGTGATGTGTTGGTTGACGAAAAATACAGAGGATTTGCTTGCCATTTTCAGCAGGATGATGCCTCCAATGGGGAGCAATCAGCTACAATGGCTAGGCTTTTATCACTAGATGAAATACCTCAAACTCAAAAAGCGAACCATACCCTTCCGCTGATAAAAGTAGGACATAAGGAACGTATGGCTGCCATAATTTCACAAGCACAAAAAACAGGTGTTTATATCACTGGTAACTTCTTTAATGGACTCTCATTGGAAGATTGTGTTGAACGTTCATCCCAAGAAGCACAGCGATATTTATCTAATCAGTAATAAGTCACAATCGAATTTGATGTGATGATTGCTGAAGGAACACACATGTAGGCAGAAGCAATGCAAATGTAAGCTGAAGGAACACACATGTAGGTAGAAGGAATACAAATGTAAGCTGAAGGAACACACATGTAGGCGGAAGGAATACAAATGTAAGCTCGAAAAATGCATTTGTAGGCCGGTAAAATACAAATGTAAGCGGAAGCAATAGCCGCGTAGATCGAAGCAATGCAAAACCATTGAGTTCTATAAAATATATAACAACAGAAATGAATTATATCAATAGTATAGCCAAGAGCTTGGGAATCCAAGCCTCTCAAGTTAAAAACACTGTAGAATTACTTGATGAAGGAGCAACAATGCCTTTTATCGCTCGTTATAGAAAGGAACGAACGGGTAGTTTAGATGAGGTGCAGATTGGGGATATTAAAGATGAACTTACTCGACTAAAGGAGTTAGATAAACGTCGGGAAAGCATTACCGATGCCATTGAAAAACAGGACAAGCTTACAGATGAATTACGTACTAAACTGAATGCTTGTACTCAACTCAATCAGTTAGAAGATTTATATTTGCCCTATAAACTTAAGCGTAAAACCAGAGCTGTAAAAGCTCGAGAAAAAGGCTTAGAACCTTTGGCAAAGATTTTAATGTCCCAAAACGAAAAAGATCCTGAATCAAAAGCTTCTCAATTCTTGAATGATGAAGTTGCTGATGAGGAAGAAGCTTTACAGGGAGCTAGAGATATTATTGCAGAATGGATTAATGAAAATGAACTTGCTCGAAGTTCAGTTCGTAATATTTTTCAGCGCAAGGCAACTATTCGTTGTAAGCTTGTAAAAGGTAAAGAAGAAGAAGGTATTAAGTTTAAGGACTATTTCGATTCAGAGGAGCCTCTTAAAAATTCAGCTTCTCACCGATTGCTCGCCATGCGTCGTGGCGAGGCAGAAGGTATACTTCGAGTTGGTATTGCTCCAGAAGAGGATGAAGTTTTGGAGAAGCTGAATCGGATTTTTGTGAAAGGTCAGACTTCATCTTCAAAGCAGGTTGAATTAGCAGGAAAAGATGCCTACAAGCGTCTGTTAAATCCTTCAATTGAAACTGAGTTTGCCAAAAGTTCAAAAGAAGCTGCCGATACAGAAGCGATTCGTGTATTTGCCGAGAACTTAAGACAATTGTTATTGTCGTCTCCTTTAGGACAAAAGCGTGTTTTGGCTATTGATCCAGGCTTTAGATCGGGTTGTAAGGTTGTTTGCTTAGATGCTCAAGGCAATTTATTACATAACGAAACCATTTACCCACATGCTCCCCAGAACCAGGGAAATATGGCAGCTCGTAAGCTGACCAATATGGTTGAAACTTATAATATTCAAGCTATTGCTATTGGGAATGGAACGGCAGGTCGTGAGACTGAGCATTTTGTGACCAATCTACATTACGATAGAAAAGTACAGGTTTTTGTGGTGAGTGAAGCAGGGGCATCCATTTATTCAGCCTCTAAAGTTGCACGAGAAGAGTTTCCGGAATATGATGTGACTGTTCGTGGTGCAGTTTCCATTGGTCGTCGACTGATGGATCCTTTAGCAGAGTTGGTGAAAATTGAACCAAAATCGATAGGGGTGGGGCAGTATCAACACGACGTAGATCAGAATTTATTGCATCAAAGTCTCGATCAGGTTGTGGAATCTTGTGTCAATAAGGTTGGAGTCAACTTGAATACAGCAAGTAAACATTTACTAACCTATGTGTCAGGTTTAGGACCTCAGTTGGCTCAAAACATTGTTGACTACCGCTCTGAATTAGGTGCTTTTTCATCTCGTAAGGAGTTGATGAAAGTTAAGAGAATGGGCGCAAAGGCTTTTGAACAATGTGCAGGTTTCCTACGTATTCAGAATGCTAAGAATCCATTGGATAATTCGGCCGTGCATCCCGAAGCTTATGGCATTGTTAAAGAAATGGCGAAAGATCAGAAATGCTCAGTTGAGGATTTGATTAACGATAAAGAAATTCGTTCGAAGATAAACTTGAATGATTATGTGACATCTGAAGTGGGTTTGCCTACTTTGAAGGATATTATGGAAGAACTTGAAAAGCCAGGGCGTGATCCACGTCAGGTGATTAAAGTTTTTCAATTTAAAGATGGAATATATAAAATTGAACAATTGGAATTGGGTATGGAGTTACCAGGTATTGTAACCAATATCACTAACTTTGGGGCATTCGTAGATGTGGGAGTTAAGCAAGATGGGTTGGTTCATATTTCTCAATTGGCTAACCGTTTTGTGTCGAACCCAGCAGATGTGGTTCAGTTGCATCAGCATGTTAATGTGAAAATTACTGAGGTTGATGTGGCTCGAAAAAGAATTCAACTATCTATGAAAGATGTTGAGCAATAGAGTTTAGATATAAAAAGAAGTGTAAACTTATAAATACATTTAATTATGGATTTTAACGATCAGGAAGTTATTATTGAATGTCCAAAGTGCCAGGGAGAAATTGTAGTTAATATTTTAGAAATTACGAATCATCATACCGTTGTTTGTCCTGAGTGTGGGGCAAAAAATGATTTATCGGCTAATGATCCTTCTGCAAAATTGGGTATTCCAAAAACTTATATGCCATTCGAAGGTTTAGGTGATTACATTGAAGAAGTGGAGAGTAAAAGAAAGAAAAAATAAGGGTTTGATCATTGTGTCATTGATCATCAAAAAGAGCTATAAACAAAGAGCCTGTTCCATTGGAACAGGCTCTTTTAGCGATTGAGTATTAGCGTCGATTAACATCTCCACCGCTAGAGGTATTTACGTCAACCTTAGTTGGGTTGCCATAATAACTTACATCGCCACCAGAGCTTGCTGAGGCGTCAATTTCTTCAGTAGCATTTACGGTTACATCAGCACCACTAGATGCTTTTGCCTTACAGATTTTTGCTGTCAATTCATGAGCATCTAAATCGCTACCACTGCTTGCCTTTGCATAAAAGTAGTTTGCTGTTCCCCATAAATCGGCATCAGCACCAGAGCTAACAGAACACGAAAGTTTGTCAGCATGGATGTCTAATTTTGCATCTGCTCCAGAACTTACTTCAATATCTAAATCTTTAACTTTGATTATTGATTTTGTTTCGAAATCGCAACCACTTGAGATGTGAATTTCATTGACATCGACCAAAGTAATATATACCGACATTGCCTTAGCTCTGCGAATACGATCTTCAACCTTTACGACTAATTTGCCTCCACGAACTTCGGTGATAATATTATCCTGAAGGTTTTCGTCAGTTTCAACAGTTACGGCTTCTTTGTCACCTTGTACCACATAAATATCAAGGCCAGTACCAGCTGAAATCGCTGTGAAATGACCAACCTCTCTATCTTGCTTTACTAAATTCCCATTACCCTTTTCGCCTGAGAATTGTGCGTTTATACATGATGTTGTTCCTAATACAAGTACGATTAAGAATAAACTAATTTTGTTAATTTGTTTCATATTATTTAAGTGTTTGTTGTGTGAAAATGTTAATCTGTGTATATGACGCTAAGTAGGTACGAAAAGTTACAGTTTTAATAGTTTTTAAACTTAATCTCAAAAACTATGTTAGTTTTATCTGAGATTTGTGGAATGCGAATTTGAAAAATAAATTTCAAAAAAGTTAAATAAAATTGTCACAAATGGTGATTGCTTACGACTAAGTATTAAAAGCAGTTTATTGGAGACCTTCGAAAAAATATACAATGATAATTATGAGGCTATGTTTCGTGTCGCACGAAAAATGGTTTACGATGGTGATGTTGTATCTGATATAGTACAAGAGGTATTTATTTACTTTTTCGATAAGGTAAATCGAGGCGAAAAAGTGCGTTACCCAAAAAGTTGGCTTTATAGAGCGACATATAATAAGTGTATTGACTACTGGAGAGAGAAGAAGCGATTTGAAACTATCGATTTGATTGAGGCAAGTAGAATTGAAGATGAAGACAATGATAATTCAGCTGCAAAAGCTGCTCTTAATCTAGCCCTGGATAGATTGAAGCCTGATGAACGTTTCCTTGTTGTCTTATATAGCGAAGGACTATCCTACAAGGAAATGGCTGAAGTCACTGAAATTAAAATCACTTCAGTGGGTAAAACACTATCTAGAATATTAAAGAAAATAGAGATCGAATTAAAATGTCAATGTGATGAGCTGTATAACTAATGAATTAATTCAAAAGTATATTGATGGGGAAACAAATTTGGAAGAACGTGTTTTCGTAAAGGATCATCTGACTAATTGTGAGTCTTGCGAAAGTAAGCTTATCGCACATCGAAAAAGGGCCATTGATATTAAAAATGCATTGAATTCATTAACCGAAAATACCATCGGAATTCCTCCGATGATTCTCCCTCTTCAGGTAAACAAGAGACGTCTTGTTTTGAAAAGGAGATTGATTTATGCTTTGTCAGCTGCTTGTGTTCTTTTATTCTGTATCATAATTTTCCCGACTAATAGGGATTTGAAACAAAATGAAATAAGCATGTTGCAGAGTTTTGATGAGGATTACGATGCCAATTTACCTATTAGCCAACAAAAGATGATTATCAATGTGGTTGATCCTACAGGTAAAGTGACTGAATTTTATGTAGAGTGAAATTCAAGAGAAAACTAACCATTTGTTCAATTTAAAAATAACAAAATGAGAAAATTTGTATTTACTATACTACTTTCTGGAATTATAATGTCTGTGTCAGCACAGAACCTTATTGATATTTATAAAAAAGGACCTGTTAAATTAATTCCTGATACCGAATACGCTCAGAATAACAATTGGAATCAGGTTTTTGAAACCTATTACGATACCATTTATAATACCCCAATGGGCAATAGAAAATCGCTTAAACTATTACCTGATGGTTCAGTAGTTGTAAACCATCAATACCGAAATTACTACAGTAAATTTTCAGATGATGGGAAATTTATCAAAGAGTTTGGAATTAAAAATAGTAATGGGAAACAATTTAAACGTATTGATCCAATTGAAGGAGTGATTAATAATAATCTATTCACCAAATTAGATAATATGGGGAATATGGTATGTTGTGATTTTAATGGGAAATACATTAAAACCCTTAAGCTTGATTATGCTGCTAAGCAGATGATTCCTATAAGTGATACAAAAATTGCAGTCTCAGGCTGGGTAATTTGGAAAGATCAGTTTAGAGATTTTGTTTCTATAGTTGATTATGAAACTAATGAAGAGAATGTAATATGGGAGCACTTTACCGATAGATCTTGTGCTAAAGGGTATACCACCATGTTTCAATACAGCTATACATTTAAGGAAAGAGGCATGTTTTCTATTAATACAATGCCATTGACGAATGATAAAGGTTTAACATCTCATCCAAAGATTGCTGTTTCTGGGAAGGAATTAGTTATTGCTATCCCTGATACAGGTGAGGTCATGGTTTATGATTTCGATGGTAAGCTAAAATCAAAAGATAAGATAGGCTGGGCTCGTAATTATGTATCAGTACCAGAGCAAAAAGAGATACAACAGAGGGCTATCGATAGATATAAGAGCATTAAAAATCCAAGCTTTGCCAGCTGGGTTTCTCCGCAAGAGAATAAGCTGGCTTTAGACAAAGTAATCGGGGAAATGGAAGAAGATTTTAAGAATATTTCTAAGCCTTTGCCAGTGCCTGTATTTTCAAATATAATAAAGGATTCTGATGGTAATCTGTTATTTTTTGAATTCCCGAAAGAGGTAAATGCTAATAAATTTAATGTTTGGATTTATAAAGAGGATGGTAAGTTCGTCAGTCAAAGCAGTTTTGTTTGTGATGGCTATGATCTACAAATAACACCTTCGAAAATGGTATTTCGGGATGGTTATATTTATGCCTTACAGACTTTGAAAAAAGCATCAGGCGTTCCACTTCGTTTGGTTCGATTTAAGTTGACAAATTAGGAATAAGAAAGACCAGCAGAAGCTGGTCTTTTCCATTATTAGGCGTTAAAGGTTAATATCTTTCCAGTGAGATTTTGTCCTGTTTAAATTGAGGCTGTAATTATTACGACACATTACTTAATACGTTTAGTATAATAGCATAAAGAATGGGGCGTAAGTTTTTATCGTTTCATTTTTTTTTGTTTTTCTATTGACTTTGTTGTCTTTAGAAGTTTTCTATGTTTATCTTTGCAGAAGCTCTTATAAAACTACAATTATGCTACCTAAATTTTTATTAGCGGATAATTCGCAAGAATTACCAGACACTTTGTTTATCATTCACACAAAGGACCCTCGTTGTATCATCGAATGTGATGTTGAGGATTTTAATTCAAGTCAAACTGTTTACTGGCTTGATGAAGAACCTAAAGAGAAGGAACTTATTGAGGATGTTATGGACGAGGCCGAAACTTTCTACAATGATGAGTTAGAAAGTCAAGAAGACTTGTATGACGAAGAGTTTGAAGATTAATTCAATCGTTTTTTTCCGCCGATAATCTGACACAAATCATTTTGAATGGTAATAATGTGTGAGATTTTCGGTGAATTAATGTGTTTATTTTATGAAGAAAAAGTTACAACGATCATCGAATAAAATGATTGCTGGCGTTTGTGCTGGTATCGCTGAATATCTGGGTTTAGATGTTACAGTTGTTCGTGTGGCTTATGTTTTGCTTTCTATTTTTAGTGCAGGTTTCCCAGGCCTGATTGTTTATTTGATATTAATGTTCGTAATGCCCGATTATTACGAAGTCATGTAGACTATTGTTTTACTTTATACAACATGAGTGAACTCTTGCTGATGTATTCATATTTCCTTTACTATTAGTGTTTTATTATACCATTAAAGCGGTTGGATATTTAGCTGTTTTAAAAAATATCGTATTTTTTAAGCTTCTATTATTTTGGATGGATTTTTATTCTATTTTTGCATCGATTTTGAGAAAAGGAAATATTTTCTAAACCTTGTCAATCAAGCGTTTTATCTGATATTTATCATGTTTCCTTTTGCTTTAATCAGACCAGCTTTAAACAACAAACACCAGAACGAATGAGAATTTTTAGAAGTTTGCTATTGTTATCAATGGCAGTCTTATTGACTTTCAGTGCGCAAGCTAGTAATGAATCAAAAAAAAAGGATGTATCACTAAGCGTTGATGTGGTAAGCCGACATGTATGGCGTGCACGTTTTTCGGGGAACGCACCTTGTATTGAACCAACATTGAATTTCCAGACAGGAAAATTCTCTTATGGCGTTTGGGGATCATATGCTCTTGATGAGTCTTATCAGGAGGTTGATTTCTATGTGAGCTATAACACAGCTTTGTTTCAGTTTAGCCTTTACGATTTTTATTGTCCTAATGTGGATTTTGAAGATTCAAAATTCTTTGATTTTGATAGCGATAAAAGTGTTCACTTTTTTGATGCTGTAGCAAAATATAAAGGATGTGAAAAGTTTCCAATCTCAATAATGACCTCTGTGCTGTTTTATGGTGAATATGATCGAGATGCCGATAACGATCAGCGCTACTCAACCTATGTAGAATTAGGATATTCTAACTTTATTGGAGGTAAGAAAGTTGCCTGGGCATTAGGAATGACACCTGCAAAAGGCTTTTATGCTGATAAAATGAATGTTGTTAATATGGGAATGACTGTCTACGATCAAATTAAATTTAGCGAGCAATATGCTTTACCAGTACGAGCTGGAATTAGTCTAAACCCGGTAAGTGAACGCTTGTTGTTTAGTCTTGCTTTTACTCTGTAAGTAAATCGAATATAAGATATTTGAAAGCCCTATCGATTCACGTCAATAGGGCTTTCTATTATTTAATACTTTTTTGCTGAATACTTAAGTTGGTTTTTGAATGTAGAGCTTATTTGTTTTATTTTTTGAATCTTATGAAAGCAGAGTAAACCATAGATACTCCAAACTAAAAAGATGATAAGATCGAAGTGAGCCCAGAATTCAAGATTATACAAAAAACAAACACCACCGAGTACTGCTAATGCACCTATTAAAATATGTATGAGGTAAATGCTCTTTGAAGTTATTTCTTTTTCAAGATCAGAATTGATTGAATTAGGGAGTAGCGTTTCATAATCTTTCACATGATTTAGAACTTGTTTAAGATATGCTTTGTGTTTTTTAAGAGTCATATATTTTCCATACCCATATATTCTTAACAGAAACATAAGGGTACATAAATAGAATAGTCCAGACTTGATCCATCTCTCACTAAATATAGATATCTGCACAGAGCTTAGAAGAGCGATTATAATTCCAAATATCAAAAAGAAGATTGAAATGTAATACATAAATGTAACGCCGAGTTTTTGTTGCTCAATTTGTGAGAAGTATATGGGAGTGTCTTTCTCAATCAACTTGATTCTATTCTCTAAGACCTTGGCAAGTGTCATTGTTATCTTGTATTTAATTTATAAAAGGTTAACTAATTTATAAATTAAATATGCTTTACACAAGTGAATATTATGTTTTTTTTTATAATTAACTGATAATTATTTTTCGTAAAAATGCATATCCTTGATATATTGATATGCTGGAGATGGCAAGAAGAATGGTATTTCTTTTTTTTCTTTGATTGCCTGACGAATAAAACTAGAAGAAACTTCCATTAATGGAGCTGGAACAATATGAATTGTGCCTGGTAAATTGATATCTTCATCTTTAAAACCAGGGCGAGGATAGACGTAAAGTTCGTGATTCTGTAATAGTAACTCGTAATTCTTCCACTTGGTAAAACTATTCAGGTTGTCAGAACCAACAATTAGAGCAAATTGATGCTTGTCATGCTTTTCTCTTAGGTAGCTAAGCGTATCAATAGTAAAAGAAGGTTGTGGTAAGCCAAATTCAATATTTGAAGCTTTAAACTGAGGATAAGCTTCAATTGATAATTTAACAAGCTCAAATCGGTGATAATCGGCCAAAAGGCTTGCCTTATTTTTTAATGGATTATGAGGACTTACAATAAACCAAATCTCTTCCAAATCGGTATATTCAGCCATGAAATTAGCAATAGCCAGGTGTCCAATATGAATAGGGTTAAATGATCCGAAGTAAAGTCCAATTTTCATAGTCTATCTAATGTGTGCTGTTAGGTGTAAAAAACCGTGATATATGAACGCTACATAAATCACGGTTTAATATTATTTTAGAAATTTAGTCAAAGTTTCTTCTGCTTCGTTTAATGCATCTTCCAATTTATCATTAATAATAATAGTATCGAAACGCTTAGCATAACTTAGCTCATATATAAATTTATCAACTCGATTTCTAATAACCTCTTCACTTTCAGTGGAACGACCTCTCAATCTATTTTCGAGTTCTTCAACCGAAGGAGGTTGAATGAAAACAGCTAAAGCTTTGTCTTCGTAATACTTTTTGATATTAAGTCCACCAACCACGTCAACGTCGAAAATTACATTGTTTCCATTTGAGGTTATACGCTCAACTTCGCTTTTAAGTGTGCCGTAAAAACAGCCTTTATAAACTTCTTCCCATTCTAAAAAATCCCCTTTATTAATTCTATTTTGGAAATCTTCAGTACTTAAGAAATGATAATCTTTACCATCAACTTCGTTTGGTCTCATTGGACGGTTAGTTGCCGAAATGGAGAACTCTAGTTTGAAATCTTTTGTCAGTAGGTACTTAACGATAGTCGTTTTTCCAGCTCCACTTGGAGCCGAAAATATAAGGAGTTTGCCAGACATTTTTTTGATATGAAAATCCCGAAATGAATCGGGATATGAATATTCGAAATTGCTTGATAGTTTGTTTGAAATACTGATTAAAGCACGTTCAATAATTGCTCTTTAATCTTCTCTAATTCGTCTTTCATTTGAATGACAATTTTCTGAAGATTAGTATCATTTGCTTTTGAACCCAGAGTGTTTATTTCACGACCAATTTCTTGTGCAATAAAACCTAATTTTTTACCTATAGGTTCATTGATTTGAGCCGTTTCGATGAAATATTTACAGTGATTAGCAAGACGTACTTTCTCCTCAGTAACATCAAATTTCTCAAGATAATAGATCATTTCTTGCTCAAAACGATTTTTATCGATGTGCTGTTTCTCAACGAATTCGTTTAGATTATCATTAATCCTTGTTTTGATTGTGTTGATTCTGTCTTCTTCGAATTGAGGAACTTGTGCTAGTAAGTTTTCAATATTGTAGATTCTCGAAAAGATATCTTCTTCAAGAGCAGTTCCTTCCTGAGTTCTAAACTTGATAAGTTCAGCAATAGCTTCTTGAGCACCTTTATGAATTAACTCCCATTCGTTTTCATCAAAAGCTTGGTATTCAACTTTTAATGTGTCAGGTAGTTTGATAATAGTACTCAATAAAGGCTCATTATCAATAGAAATGTTTAATTTCTTAGATAAATCTTGAAGTTGACGATAGTATGCCTCAACAATGGGTTGATTGATTTTTGTCTCTTTTTCAGCACCAACACTTTCAATAAAGATTGAAAGTTCAACCTTACCTCGCTCTAGCTGTTTTTTGATATCATTACGAAGTACCAAGTCTTTTTCCTTATACAGGTTTGGAATTCGTGTGAAGATATCTAGCTGTTTGCTGTTAAGGGATTTTATTTCGATGGAAACCTTTTTGTTTTCCAATTCAATAGTGGCTTTTCCGAAGCCCGTCATTGATATTAACATAGTAGCGAAAGTTGATTTTTGCAAAGGTAAGCCTTTGAGTGCGATTTGCAAATTGACGGTGAGCTAAGTTATTAAAACCGAGTCTTTGTCAATGATTATTATTGATATTATTGCATTGTGACTGCTTTTGTCTTCCATTTTCCAGTTCGATAATAAACATACGAAAAGCTCATTCCAATAACCCAGCCCATTGGAATTGACCACCAAATGCCATCAGCTCCAATTTTACCTGATAAGAAATATGCTGCAGGAATTCTAATAATCCATAGCGAAAACAAGGTGATAAACATAGGGATGAGTGTATCACCAGCCCCACGCAAAACGCCATGTATGGTAAACATAGATGAAAAAATCAGGTAGAATGAACTAACTATGATCAGATAGTTTTGCCCGATTTCAATAACTTTTGGATCGCTTGTAAACAGTCTCATTAAATCACTTCCAAATATCACAATCAGGGCTGTCATAGCCAGGCAGAAAATATTAGACATGATAAAGGTAGCCTTGAAGCCTTTTTTTACACGGTCAATTTTGTTTGCGCCTAGGTTTTGTCCCACAAAAGCTGAAACAGCTTGCGAAAAGTTCATGGCTGGCATCATGGCTAGAGAATCAATACGACCTGCAGCTGTATAAGCCGCGATGACATCGGTACCAAACCCATTTACAATACCGAGCAGAGCCATCATCCCCATAGCAACAAAAGTATGCTGCATACCCGAAGGTAATCCAATTCTTAAACTTTTGTAAAATAAAACTTTATCGAACTTAAGTTTAGATAAAGCGAATTTCATGATTTTATGATTGCTATTCAGATAGAGAAGAGCAGCTATAAAGGCAATTCCTTGAGCTAAAACAGTGGCCCAGGCAGCACCAGCAATTCCCCATTTAAACACCATTACGAAAAGTAAATCGAAAACAATATTTAAGATGGACGCTAATATTAGAAAGTAAAGTGGTGTTCTGGAATCTCCCAGACCACGAAGTACCGAACTAGTACCATTAAATCCAAAGAAGAGAATCATTCCTGCCATGTAGATATTCAGGTAGGTGGTCGCTTGGGGTATAAGTTCCTCTGGTAGTTGAAGCAATCTGAATAAATTCTCGCTAAAAACGATGCCTAGTATTGATATTAGGAAGCCAGCAACAAACAAAAAGATGTACATGGTATCAATCGATCGTTTTACACGATCGATATCCTTAGCACCATAGAACTGTGATATGACAATTGTAAAGCCAGAACCAATTCCTATCAATAAGGCAATTAGAGTAAATATGATTGGAAATGAGGCTCCTACAGAGGCTAGAGCCTCTTTGCCAAGAACTTTACCTACAATGATACTATCAACAATGTTGTAAAGTTGTTGAAATACATTGCCCAAAAGCATGGGTAGCGTAAAGTTGAATATATGGCGAGCTACGTTTCCAGTAGTGAAATCTTTCATTGGAAAATTATTGGGTTACAAAGCTCCCATTTTAATTCGGAATCTCAAAATCTGGCTCAATAAATTTAGAATTGATTTAATTAAGTGGTTTAGATTTTGCTAAATCTTACGTTGAATAACTGGAGGTATAGGTTTCAATTTTTTAGTTGATAGAGGATATGTCTTCTATTTATCAATACCTTAAAGTGGTTGATTTTGTGCATATGAAAAGCTTATTGTAATTTATTTGATAGTCATCCAAGTAATATTACAATTTTTAATAATGATATCTGAATGGTTCACATGTAAATAAGGGTGATCCATTTTTATTTTTGGTGATCAGTTGTTTTTTCTTTATCTTTTTTTAGGTAAGAAGTATGAAGTGTTTTGAGAATGATTTTTCTTTTATTTTCATAAAGTCTAAAACTGTATAGTCTGATAATATTTTAATGTTGAAATAAGTGATTAAAAGTTAAGTTTACTTTAATGCTTAATTATGTGTTTAGTTTGAATTATAGAATTACATTCTTCTTCAAGATCGTTCTCCTTTCTTAGAGTTTTGAATTGTAAATAAAACCTTGCTTATCTCAGGTTTATTATAATTGTTATTTCTCACAACAGAAGTTTTAGTCATAGAAAAACAGGTCTTTCACAAGAAGTGTGTTTTAAATCAGATATTGGTAAAAGCTAGTGTTGGAATACATATACATCAATATCGCGAATTGTATTAACACTGTATTAAGGCCAAATCTAACGAAAGTATTCTTGGAACTTATGGCGAAAATATCACATTTGATTTTTTTGTTTGTATCTCTTTAGGATGTCCATTTTACGTCATTTTAACATTCAGTTTTTGTTACAATGAAGACATAAGCGAAAATACACCTTATTCATTTCTCAAGAAATAGTCTTTTTGTTCTCACTGGATATTAAACTTGGTTAGACTTGCATGTGAGTGCAAATTAGTTTGTTGACATGCTCAATTCTAGTTGAAGTAAAATATGATAGCTTATTCCTCTATAATGGATGTTTATTATCAAACCACTCACTATTTTCTTTAGTCAGATACGGAACGATATCATCCTGAAAATATCACTTCATTTTTAAGTGATATTCTATTTTTAGTAGAAATGAAATTTAATATTCATTTATTTATGGCTGCAATTTTATTTTCCAGATTTGATGTGAGGAATTTAATCAAGTATCAACTAAAGACGCCATTTCTACTGTTGACGATTTTTTTGTTTGCAGGGTATGTAAATCAAATTTTTGCGAAAGATGCTCTGATTAGAGAGAGAGGAACCGATCCGATTTGTTACTTCGAATCAACTTCTCTGGATGTTACTATTGGAACTAATGCAGAACCATATAATATTATTTATTCTGATGGAATAAATTCTGTTGAAAAGGAAAATTATGAAAGTAGTACAGATAAAGGTTCATCTTACGGAGGAAATCTTATTTCAATATCACCAACAATAACTCCAGTCTACTCATCTAAAAGTATATCTAATAATTCAGGTACCATCACTGCAGATGATGATGCAATCGTCTCAATAAACGATGCTACGATAGTCAAGGGTGGCACTTTTAGTTTTGACTTAAACTTGGATTTCGGTGTTTTAGCTGATGTTGTAGTTGATGTTATTTTAGCTAATACAACAACCGAGGCAGGTGATTTTACAGTAAGGACTCAGCAGACCACTGCAGCAGTAAGTATCGCAGATATCAGTGGCGCGGAAAACGGTGGAGACATTACTGTAACTGCAACACTAAATTTTGAAGTTGTAGATGGATTTACAGTTGATGTTAATACATCGGATGGAACTGCAACACTAGCTAGTGATTACACGGCCATATCAGGTCATACCTTAACTTTTGCAGGAACAGCCGGAGAGACACAAACGTTCACCCTGACTCCAACAGCCGATGCAATTTTTGAAACGGATGAGACCGTTTCAATAAGTATGAATAATCTGTTAGGAACAGCATTAGTGATAGATATTACCGATGGAGCCACAGTAACCATTGATAATGATGATGCAGCAGCAGTAAGTATCGCAGATATCAGTGGCGCAGAAAATGGTGGAGCCATTACAGTAACTGCAACACTAGATAATGCCGTACAAGGAGGTTTTACGGTAGATGTAACAAGTGCTGATGGGACCGCAACGACAGCCGATAGTGATTATATGGCCATATCAGGTCATACCTTAACTTTTGCAGGAACAGCTGGAGAGACACAAACGTTCACCCTGACTCCGACAGGAGATACTAAGTTAGAGGCCAATGAGACTGTAACCATTACTCAAGGCAACTTACTTGCAACAACACTTGCAGTAGATATTACCGATGGAGCCACAGTAACCATTGATAATGATGATGCGGCAGCAGTAAGTATCGCAGATATCAGTGGTGCAGAAAATGGTGGAGCCATTACAGTAACTGCAACACTAGATAATGCCGTACAAGGAGGTTTTACGGTAGATGTAACAAGTGCTGATGGGACCGCAACGACAGCCGATAGTGATTATATGG